>DASZQC010000625.1:0-29570 GCA_035549815.1 Dongiaceae bacterium | reverse complement strand
GGGCGCGACCGGCGCCGAAAGCTGCGGCGTGACGGAGAAGGAGCTCAGCGTATCGGCGGCAACCGTGGTGGAAGCGCGATGGCCGGCGGCGGCCAGCGCCTGGCGGATCGCGGTGACGATCAGGCCCCGCACCAGGGCGGCGTCGCGGAAGCGCACCTCGGCCTTGGCGGGATGCACGTTCACGTCGACTTCTTCCGGCGGCAGATCGACAAACAAGGCCACCATCGGATGGCGGTCGCGCGCCAGGAAATCCTGATAGGCGCCACGGATGGCGCCGATGATCAGCCGGTCCTTCACGGGGCGGCCGTTCACGAACAGGAATTGCTGGGTCGAGGTCGCTCGGTTCAGGGTCGGCAACCCGGCAAAACCGGTCAGGCGCACGCCCTCGCGCAGCGCATCCAGCCGCGCGGCATTGTCGGCGAAGTCGCGGCCCATGATCGCGCCCAGCCGCTCCAGGCTTGCCGCCGCCGCATCTTCCAGCAGGTCGCCGGCCACCGCCGGCAGGCGCAGCGCCAGCTTCTCCTCGTCGCGCAGGGTGAAGGCGATTTCGGGATGCGCCATCGCCAGCCGCTCCAGCACGTCCTGCACGGCGTTGGATTCCGAGCGCGGTGATTTCAGGAACTTGAGGCGCGCCGGCACCGCATAGAACAAATCGCGTAACTCCACCCGCGTGCCGTCACCCCGCGCCGTCGGTTCCGGCTTGGATTTGTGGCCGCCCTCGACCGCGATTGCCCAGGCGGCCTCGGCGCCGCGCTTGCGGCTGGCGATGCCGAGGCGGCCGACCGCACCGATGGACGGCAGCGCCTCGCCGCGGAAGCCGAAGGAATGGATATGGACCAGATCGTCGTCCGGCAGCTTGGACGTCGCATGACGCTCCACCGCCAGCGACAGCTCCTCCGGCGACATGCCGATGCCGTCATCTTCGACCGCGACCAGCGAGCGGCCGCCGTCGCGCAGATGCACGTCGATTCGGCGCGCGCCGGCATCGAGCGCATTCTCTACAAGTTCCTTCACGACCGAGGCAGGCCGTTCCACCACCTCGCCGGCCGCGATCTGGTTCACGAGATTGGGTGGCAGAAGACGGATTGTCATGATGACAAGTCTAGCATCCGAGGCATGCGATACAAGGTTCCGGGAGCCGGCTCCGAGTCGCTAGTATGACGCGTATCGCTTCTGGGGGAGATCACGAATGGGCGCCGCCGACAAGGAGTTCATGCCGGCCGACGAGTATGGCCGCAGCCTCAAAGGGCTGGGGATAAATCTGCTGGTGCGCGATGTCGGGCGCGGCGTCGCCTTCGCCCAGGATGTCCTTGGCGCGCACAAGGTCTTCGCCGACCAGGATTTCGCCGTGCTGCGCTACCAGAACGGCCCGACCAGCGCCGAATGGATGCTGCACGCCGACGGCACCTATCACAGCAACCCGCTGCTGGGCCTGATCGGCGATGCGCAGGTGCGCGGCATCGGCATGGAATTGCGGCTCTATCACTGCGACCCGGACGCCGTGGTCGCCCGCGCCAAGGCGCATGGACATCACGTGCTGCAGGAAGCGAGCGACAAGCCGCACGGATTGCGCGAGGCCTACATCCTCGATCCCGACGGCTATTGCTGGGTGCCCGGCATACCTAAACGGTGACGACTACACGCCCGCGTAGTCGCGATACCAGGCGACGAAGCGCGCGATGCCGTCGGTCAAATGCATCTGCGGGTCGTAGCCCAAATCGCGGCGGCTGACCGAGATATCGGCCCAGGTCTGCGGCACGTCGCCGGCCGGCATCGGCTTCTCCAGGCGGATGGCCTTCTTGCCGCAGGCGTTTTCGATCGCCGCCACCAGATCGTTGACCGATTCCGGATGGTCGGTGCCGAGATTGTAGATGCGGTGCGGCTCTTCCTCTTCGCGCCGCGGCGGCCGGTCCAGCGCCGCGAGCACGCCCTTCACGATCTCGTCGATATAGGTGAAGTCGCGCTTCAATTCGCCCGCGCCATAGACGTCGATCGGCTCGCCGGCGAGGATCCGGGCGGTGAATTTGTAATAGGCCATGTCCGGCCGGCCCCACGGGCCATAGACGGTGAAAAAGCGCAGGCCGGTCTGCGGCAGCTTGAAGATGCGCGCGTGGGAAATGCTCAGGAGCTCGTCGCTGCGCTTAGTCGCCGCATAGAGCGAGACCGGGTGATCCGCCGGATCGTCCAGCGCGAACGGCACTTTCTTCGAGGCGCCATAGACTGAGCTGGAGCTGGCATAGACCATATGCTCCAGCGCCGGCGCGCGGCGCGCCAGTTCCAGCATGTTGAAATGGCCGAGCAGATTGGCCCGGGCATATTCCGCCGGCTGCTCGATCGAATAGCGCACGCCGGCCTGCGCCGCGAGGTGCACGATGGCCTTCGCTTTGGCGAGCGCGTCCGACGTTGCCGCGTCCAGCGCCTCCGGATCGGCGATGTCGACCTGGCGGAAACGGAAGCCGTTGCGCCCTTCGAATTTCTTCAGCCGCGCCTGTTTCAGCGCCGGGTCGTAATAGCTGTTGACGCTGTCGAGGCCGAGCACCTGGTCGCCGCGCGCCAGCAGCGCCTGCGCGACGTGGAAGCCGATGAATCCGGCGGCGCCGGTGACAATGATTTCCGACATTATGCCTTGCTGATATGGGCGCCGCGGACCTTGGCGCGGGACATGGCGTTGCGCGTGTCTAACACGAGCTTGGCGTGGCGTCCAATCAGCGCGTAATCCACCGCGTCATGGTCGGTGACGATCACCACGGCGTCGGCGCTTGTGACATTGCGTGACGAGAGCGTGACCGATCTGCGACCCATCAGATTGCCGTGCTCGCGGCTGGGCTTCACCGCCGGGATGAAGGGATCGTGGTAGGAGACTTCGGCGCCGGCTTTCTCCAGCAACTGGATCAGCGTCAGCGCCGGGCTTTCGCGCATGTCGTCGACATTCTTCTTATAGGCGAGGCCGACCAGCAGGATCTTGGCGCCCTTCAATGCCTTCTTGCGCTGGCGGCTCAATTCCTCGCCCAGGCGCGAGATCACATAGTTGGGCATGGCCGTGTTGATCTCGCCCGCCAGTTCGATGAAGCGGGTGTTGATGCCGAACTCGCGCGCCTTCCACGTCAGGTAGAACGGGTCGATCGGGATGCAGTGGCCGCCGAGGCCCGGCCCCGGATAGAACGGCATGTAGCCGAACGGCTTGCTCTTTGCCGCGTCGATCACCTCCCACACGTCGATGCCCATGGCGGCGCAGATCACCTTCAGCTCGTTGACCAGGGCGATGTTCACGGCGCGGAAGATGTTCTCGGTCAGCTTCACCGTCTCCGCCGCTTCCACCGAGCTGACCGGCACCGTCTTCACCACGACCTGGTCATAGAGCGCGGTCGCCAGGTCGAGCGCTGCCGCACCGTCGCCACCAACCACCTTTGGAATATCGTTGGTGCCAAAGTTTGGGTTGCCGGGATCCTCGCGCTCCGGCGAATAGGCGAGAAAGAAATCGCGACCGGACTTCAATCCCGTACGCTCCAGGATCGGCTTCAAATCCTCGCGCGTGGTGCCCGGATAGGTGCTGGATTCCAGCACGACCAACTGACCACCGCGCAGGTTCGGTGCGATCTCCTCGCCGGTCTTGATGATGAATTGCAAGTCCGGCTCGCGGTGGCGCGTCAGCGGCGTCGGCACGCAAATGATGATCGCGTCCATGTCGCGCAACTGAGCAAAATCATCTGTCGCCGAGAAATTATTCGCCTTGCGCAGCGCCGCGATGCGTTTCGCGGGAATATGCTGGATATAGGAACGCCCGGCATTGAGCGTTTTCACCTTGCTCGCATCGATGTCGAAGCCACAGGTGGCGAAGCCTTTCTCCGCGAACAAACATGCGAGCGGAAGACCGACATAACCGAGGCCGATCACACCGATTCGCGCGCTACGATTGTGCAGACGGGATTTTAGTCGGGAGACTGCCCTTTCTGGCTCAGTTCCACGCGCATCGCGGGAATGCCTGGTTTTAGCTGATTTCTTCACGGCCTCACCTGTTTCCGCATTGCATCGTCTTTTCAGATGTAAATGGTTTCGTTATGAACGGTGGCTGAGTTGGGGATTGCTTATCAGTACCACGAAATTACGTCGCTGTGGGGGTGGGGCATAGTGATGGCAGATGAAGTTTCGAACAAGCTGCTGGGGGGATTGAACCGGATTGGCTTGGCGATGCGTAGCGCGGCGTGGGGAGAGGCGACGGAATCAGGACTGACACCGACACAAAGTCAGATTCTGGCTTTCATCGCCGCGCGCGGCACGCACAGTCCGCGTTCCGGCGACGCAGCGGATGCGCTTGGCATCACGCCGCAGACGGCGAGCGTCGCGATCGCGGCGCTGGTGCAAAAAGGCCTGGTCGTCAAGGCGCCGGACATGAACGACCGGCGCGCCGCATCGCTGCGCCTGACCCGCCAAGGCGAAGTGGCGGCGCGCGTGGCGACGCAATGGCCCGACTTCCTGACCAATGCGGTGCAAGAGCTGGATAGCGGTGAGCGCCAAGCCTTTCTGCGCATCCTGGTCAAGCTGATCCGTCGCTTGCAGGTGGATGGCGAGATCGTGCCGCAGCGCCTGTGCGTGACCTGCGCGCATTTCCAGCCCGCGCCGCAAACCGGCCGCAGCGGCACGCCATATCATTGCTCTTTCTTCGACATGGCGATGAGCGACATCGATCTCCGCCTCGATTGCGCGGAGCATCGTGCCGCCGGCACCGAAGCCGCCACCGCCGCGTGGCAGAGCTACAATCGCAAGAAAGCCGGAACCTAGGGCTGGTCGGCCCTAGACCTGCTCGTACTCGGACGGATCCCAGCCGCCGTCCGGGTGCAGGCCGCGCAGATCGACATAGCCGTCGCCGTCGGTGTCGTACAACGAGTAATCCCAGCGGCCGTCATTGTTGGTGTCATAGACGGCGGTCTCCCAGCGACCGTCGCGGTTATCGTCGAACTCGACCACATAGCCGCGTGACGGATCGTCATACCAGACCTCGACCGTCTCGGCGTAATTGTCGCAATTGTCGTCCGTCATGCGGATGTCGGCGTCGTCCTCGGCGCTGCGGCCGGTGAAGACGACAATGGGCGTGCAACTTTGCGCCGGCTCCGGCGCGTTCACCGCCTCGGCATAGCGATTCGCCGAGGCATTCAGGAAACGCGCGACTTCCCGCACCGAAACGGCGAAATTCAGGCCCTGCGACTGGTCGTCACCGAAGGAATTGACGCCGATCAGGCGCCCCTCGTCATCGAACAGCGGGCCGCCCGAATTGCCGGGATTGATCGGCGTCTGGGTCTGGATGACGTCGGCCTGGTGCTTGAACTCGTTGTCGTAGGCCCAGTTGTAGCCGCGGCGCATCGCGCTGATGACGCCCTTGGTATAGGTCCAGGTCTCGCCCTTCGGATGGCCGATGGCGTGCACATCGTCGCCGACCGAGACGGCGTCGGCGCTGCCGAGCTCGATATAGCCGGAATCGCCCCAATTGCGGATCTTCAGCAACGCCAGGTCGGCGACCTCGTCCACCTTCACCACGTCGGCGGCGAAGGCATCGGCGTCCGACGGCGCATCGCCGTCGCCTTGCGGTTTCAGGATCACGCCCACCGCGTCATAGCCCAGGATGACGTGGTTGTTGGTCAACACATATCCGTCCGAGGTGATGATGGAGCCGGAGCCGAGCCCGTCATCCGTCACCACCAGCACGACGAGCGGCGAGAGCCGCCGGTACAGTTGTGAGGAATGCGATCCGCCGATCGAGGCGCTGAGATCGGGCAGCGGCGCAACGAGGCCGTTCAAGGCCGCCTCGATCCTGGCCGGGTCGATGGCCTTGGCCTGGCGGTCGCCGGCCGGCAAGGGCGGCGCCTCCACGGTCGCCTCCGCGCCAGGCTTGGGCATGTCCGACGCGCTTTCCGCCGAGGCCGGCGCGCCCGTCATCGCCAGCACCATGGCCATGCCAACCCAGGCCGAAGCCCGCAGGAACAGACCCATGCCACTCTCCCCAAGCATCGATATTGCCGTGGACAAATCCGACCCCGGCCAGGACGCGATGTCAACCGACGTCCGACCGAGGTCGCACGGTTCTTAGTCGCGGAATAGGGCGCCCGGTTCGAATGGCGGGGCCAGAGGTGCCGGCCGGGACGAAAGTCGAGGATTCCGGACCTAGTCGATCTTGTGGCCTTCGCGCACCAGATCGTCGGCGCAGGCCTTGATGCCGGCGGCGAGGCCGCCGATCAGCTCGTCGATCTGCGCCTCGGTCATGACCAGCGGCGGCGACATGATGTTGAGATGGGCCAACGGCCGCACAATCAATCCGTGCCGCTCGCAATGGTCGGAGATGCGCTTGCCGATATTGACGCCGTCCGGCAGCACCTCCCGCGTCTCTTTGTTGGCGACATATTCGGTGCACATCATGAAATGGCTACCGCGGACATCGCCGACCAGCGGCAGATCCTTCAACTCGTTCAGGCGCCGTTCCAGATAGGGGCCGGCCTTGCGGACATGGCCGATGACGTCGCGCCGCTCCATGATCTCGATATTCTTCAGACCCGCGGCGCAGGCGACCGGATGGCCGGAATAGGTGAAACCATGGGTGAACCAGGCGTTCGGATCGGCCATGGAGATCACGTCATAGATGCGGTCGCTGAAGATCACCGCGCCGAGCGGCACATAGCCGGACGAGATGCCCTTGGCCGAGACGATGATATCGGGCTGGATGCCGAACAAATCCTTGGATGCGAACCAGTGGCCGACCCGGCCGAAGGCCGTCACCACCTCGTCCGAGACATAGAGCACGTCATACTTGCGGCAGATATCCCAAGTGCGCTTGTGATAGCCCGGCGGCGGCACGATGACACCGCCGGCGCCCAGGATCGGCTCGGCGAAGAAGGCCGCGACATTCTCCGGCCCGACTTCCAGGATATTCTGCTCCAGTTCCTCGACCAGGTGGTCGCAGAACTGCTCGACCGACATGCCTTCGGGCCGGCGATAGACGTAGGGGCAGGAGACGTGATGGATGAAATCCGTCGCGTAATGGAAGTCCGGCGAGCGATCGCTTTCACGCCCGGTCAGCGACATGGCCAGGTAGGTGCTGCCATGGTACGAGCCGATGCGCGAGATGATGTGCCGCTTCTCCGGCTGGCCGCGCCGTGCGTTGTAATAGTGGATCAGCCGCACCGCCGTGTCGTTCGCCGCCGAGCCGGAGCAGGTATAAAAGACGCGGTTGAGATCGCCCGGCGCCAGGCTCGCGATCTTGGTCGCCAGCGCCACCGCCGGCGGATTGGTGGTGTCGACGAAGGCGGAATAGAAGTTCAGCCGCCGAATCTGGTCGGCGACAGCCTCCGCCATCTCCTCCTCGCCGAAGCCGATCGACATGCACCACAGGCCGCCGATGCCGTCGAGATAACGCTTGCCGCGGGAATCGAAGATGTAGGCGCCCTTGGCCTCCGTGATGACCAGCGAGCCGTCCTTCTTGAAGGAATCGAAATGGGTGAAGGGATGGACGAAATGCGCCTGATCGTCGCGCCAAATCTGGTCGGTGTCGTAGTTCGACCCGACATTCGATTGGGCGGCGCGCACCTGGGCGTTACCGTTGGCCATCTTCCAACTCCCCATGGAAATGGATGGATGTTGAAGAGTGTCACGAAGCCGGGCCATCGGAACAATAGCCCAGATTGGCCTACGATCGTGCCGGGCTATCGAACGAGGCGGCTCAGGGGATCGCCATCGAAACCAGGCTCCACCTGCGCCAGCGCCTGAAAGAACAGCGCGAACAATTCGGCCTGCGAGCTGACTTCGAGCTTGGGGTAGATGCGCTTCAAGTGATTGCGCGCCGTATCCGGCGAGATGTTGAGCGCGCGGGCGATCGCCTTCGCCGAGTTGCCCTGCAACAGCAGATGCACCACGTCCCGCTCGCGTTCGGTCAGGACAGAGGTGCCAAATCTCTCATAGGCGCGGCGCAGCCCTTCATGAAACGCGGCCGGATCGGCGCGCGTCGGCGCGGCGCCCGCATTCATGCGCCGGATCGCCTCTCGCGCCAGGGGCGCTGCAGCCAACAGCCATTCGGCGTCGCGGCTGGTGAAGCGGCCCCGCCCGCGCTGGCGCGTCAGAGACACGTGCGCGGCGCTGCGGGAATCCAGCGCGGTGAGCAGGCCCAACTCGTCGCCGATCTCGAGATGGCGGTAATAGCTGGAGAAATATTCGCTGCGCAGGAAGCCTTCCGGCACCAGGTCGCTCAGGCGGAAACACCCCTCTGTCGTGCCGGCCAGGAAACGGTTGTAGAAGGGATCGAGCAGATACGGGCCGTCGTGGTAGGCGGGCGACGGCTCTTCTATGCCGCCGCCGTAATAGGGCGCGCCCGGCGGCGCGTCGCGATACAGGGCCGCCACCAGAATGACGTCGAACTCGAGCACCTGGCGGAGCGCTCCCTCCAACGCCGCGGCGATTGCATCCGGCGTCGTGGCGGTCAGCGCCGCCACCGCCGCCTTGTTCCAGGCAGCGAGGTCGCCGGCAGCCAATCCCGCCTTGTGCGTCATCGCATTAACACCCCCCGACAGGATAGTGCAGCCAGCCATGCGCCGCCACTGGCTGCAGGCGGCAAAATTTCACTTGCGTCGCCGGATCGTTTCCCTTAACTGCGGCGCCTGACGCGCCTTCAGGTGCGCCCTCGCGGATCGCGCACGGATTGCCGCGTTCCCTCAACCCCGGTCAGGCCGCGCTGACCGGTCCCCTGGCTACCCCACAGCATCGGAACAGAGGATGAGCTGCGGGGGCGCAGTTCCGGAGGTCCCAGAATGGCGAAAAAGTTCCCCTACGGCGGCAGCATTGTCATGATCGGCTACGGTTCGGTCGGTCGTTGCACCATGCCGCTGATCGAGAAGCATTTCGACATGCCGCTGTCGCGCGTGACCGTGATCGACGGCCATGACCACACCGCCGACATCAAGCGCTTCATCGACAAGGGCGTGAACTACATCGTCCATCCGATCGTCGAATCCAACCTGGATGCGACCCTCGCCAAGCATTGCAAGAAGGGCGACATCATCCTCAATCTGTCGGTCGAGGTATCGTCGCTGGCCATCATCGCCTGGTGCCAGAAGCACGGCGTGCTCTATCTCGACACCTGCATCGAGCCTTGGGCGGGCTATTACGACAACACCAACATCCCGGAAGAACGGCGCACCAACTACTACCTGCGCCACTCGGCGCTGGAGCTGGGCAAGACCTTCCCGAAGGGTAGCCCATCGGCGCTACTGACGCATGGCGCCAATCCGGGCCTGATCACCCATTTCATCAAGCAGGCGGTACTCGACGTCGCCAAGTTCACCGGCAAGGACGCCACCAAGCCGACGACCCGCGAGGGCTGGGCCAAGCTGATGCAGGCGACCGGCACCAAAGTCATCCATGTGGCCGAGCACGATCTGCAGGTCACCAACGTGCCGAAGCGGCCGGGAGAGTTCTGCAATACCTGGTCGATCCCCGGCTTTGTCGGCGAGGGCTGCCAGCCGGCCGAGCTCGGCTGGGGCACGCATGAGATGCGCCTGCCCGACAACGGCGTCGAGCACAAGGTCGGCTGCAAGGCGGCGATCTTCCTGCGCCAGCCCGGCTGCATCACCGAGGTACGCTCCTGGACGCCGAAGGGCGGGCCGATGATCGGGTTCCTGATCACCCACGGCGAATCCATCTCCACCGCCGATTACTTCAGCGTGCGCGACGGCAGCGGCGCGGTCGTGTTCCGCCCGACGGTGCACTACGCCTATCACCCGTGCGACGACGCGGTGCTGTCGGTGCGCGAGTTCCAGATGAAGAATTTCGAGATGCAGCCCAAGGTGCGGCCCCTGAACGCCGAGATCGTCGACGGCATCGACGAGCTGGGCGCGCTGCTGATGGGCGATTTCGGGTCCTATTGGTTCGGCTCGCAGCTCTCGATCCACGAGGCGCGCGAGCTGCTCGGCCCGGACTACAACGCCACCTCGATCCAGATCGCCTCGCCGGTCCTCGCCGGTGCCATGTGGCTGATCGAGCATCCCGACCGCGGCGTGGTGGAGCCGGAAGATCTCGACCACGATTATGTGCTCGACATCTGCCGCCCCTATCTGGGCCCGGTGGTGGGCGTGCGATCGGACTGGACCCCGCTCAATAGCCGCAATGTGCTGTTCCCGGAACCCAACCTGGACAACAGCGACCCCTGGCAGTTCGAGAACTTCCGCGTCCGGCGGTAGGTCTTCGAACTTTTCTATCCCGTCATCACCGGGCCGCCGCGTTAGCGGCGCGACCCGGTGATCCAAGTTTTATCGTGCCGCACGCCGATAAATTTGGATGGCCGGGTCTTCGCCCGGCCATGACGGAAGTGGATTTTGTCCTCACTCCCACTCGATCGGCGGCACCTGCACCAACGGCGCCGGGCCGAAGCTGACGATCCCGTTCTGCAGCGACAAGGCGAATTTCGCCTCCGCCTTGCCCTCCGCGCCGGTGCGCTCCAGCGCCTTGGCGGTGGCGCGCGCCACCATCGCGCGGTCGGCGGGGATCAACCCGTCGCGCAGCAGGATCTCCACCGTCTCGCTCAAGCCGCTTGCCGTTACCGTGCCGGCGCCGAGCGGCTGCAGGTTGCCGTCCAGCGCCAATGTCGCCTCGCCCCCCACGTTCAATGGGCCCTGGGCAAAGCTGAAGCTCTTCACCTCGACATCGCCGCCCTGGTCGCGCCAGTCCGCGAGAATTTGGGTCAGCGCCGGGGCCATGGTCACGTCCACCGGCACTGCGACCGGCCCGCGGATGATCGCGTCCAGAGATGCCTGTTCGACCGGATCAGTGGTCAGCAACCGGGTGTTGGGCGGCAGCAGCAATTTCGACACATCCACCGCCACCATGGCGAAGGGCTGCGAGTAATCCGTCGGCGGCGTGTCCGGCAGCGCCAAGCGCAACTTGGCCTGGTCGGCCGCGAGCGCCAAGCCATCCGGTAGCGTCACGTCCGGCAATTGCAGTTCTGCCGCGATACCACGCATCAGGCCGGCATCGGAGAATCTGATCTCCCCGGAAATGGCGGCGACGATCAGGCGCGTTTGACCCGATTGATCGTGCAGCCGGACAACCTGCTGCGCGGGCGAGGAAATGCGCACAGTCTTGAGATCCCACGGCGACATCTCCGCCGCCAGGAAGCCGCTGGCCCATTCGAGCACGCCGCCCGGCACCTGCAGCTTCACATTGGGCTGCTGGAACCGGGCCTTGAAGGCGAAGGGAAAGCCGGAAATGCCGTCCCAGACAAAGGCGACCTCGCTGCCGTGGGCGCGCTGGTCCGCCGCCCAATAGTCGATGCCTGACTCCAATTCCCGCGCCACATAGCGCCAGTAGGCGTAGTAGCCGCCAGCGAGGACGAGCAGCAGGACGACGCCGGCGATCGCCAGCATCGGTATGGCACGGTTGCGGGACGCGCGATTGTGCATGGGTGCCGCGGTTGTTATGGTTGCGCGCATTGCTACGGGCATTGATGCCGTAAAGTCCAGCGAAAACAACCACCTATGGCCCCCGCCCCCGGCGCCCACCAGCGCCCGACCACGACTTCTGCACCCGATCGGACGGCTTTGCTAGCCAAGACGGCACCGGCCATTTTCGTGCTGCTGTGGGCGACCGGCTTCTTGGCGGCCAAGCTCGGCGTGCCTTACGCGGCGGCGTTGACCATCCTCAGCCTGCGCTTCGTCCTGGCGGCGCTGATGATGATCGGCATCGCCCTGCTCACCCGAGCGCCCTGGCCGCGTTCGTGGCGGCGGGTCGGACATATCGCGGTGACGGGCATCCTGCTGCACGCGGTCTATCTCGGCGCCTGCTACATCGCCATCTATGCCGGAATGCCGGCGGGCATGGTTGCGCTGATCGTCGGCTTCCAGCCGATCCTGACCGCCGCCTTCGCCGGGCCGCTGCTGGGCGAGCGGATGCGTCCGGCGCAGTGGATCGGCATCTGCGTCGGCTTCCTCGGACTGATGATGGTGTTGTGGGAGCGTCTGGTCATCGACCTCAGCCACCCCATCGCCCTCATCATGGCGCTGCTGTCGCTGCTCGGCATCACCGCGGCCACCATCTACCAGAAGCGATTCTGCCCGAATTTCGACCTGCGCTCGGGCGCGGCGATCCAGTATGTCGCCGCCTCGATCGTCATCGTGCCCGGCGCCTTCGTCCTCGGCATCGGCGAGATCGTCTGGGCGCCCACCTTCATCTTCGCGCTAGGCTGGCTGGTGGTGGTTTTGTCCGGCGTGTCGATTGCCCTCCTGAGCTGGATGATCTCGCGCGGCGCGGCGTCCAAGGTCGCCAGCCTGTTCTATCTGACGCCGCCGATCGCGGCGATCGGCAGCTACTTCATGTTCGGTGAAAGGCTCTCGGGCCTGGCGATCGCCGGCATGGCGGTGATCGTGTCCGGCCTCTATCTGTTGAACCGCAAATGACCCTCAGCGACGACGAGAAGGCCCTGATCGAAGCGCGCCGCGTCCTGCCGGTGGCCGGGCGCGATTTCTTCGTCTTCGCCTACGGCTCGCTGATTTGGCGGCCGGATTTCCCGTTCCTGGAGATCGAGCCGGCAACGCTCTATGGCTATCACCGCGCCTTCTGCATCACCTCGACGCATTACCGCGGAACGCTGGAGCGGCCCGGGCTCGTGCTCGGCCTGGATCGCGGCGGCAAATGTATCGGCCGGCTCTATCGCATCGCCGCGAAGGATGCGGCGAACGTCGCCGAATATCTGCACCAGCGCGAGCTGATCACCGGCTGCTACGAGCCGAAGCAGGTGATCCTGCATCTGGCGGAGCAGCGTAAGCGGCACGGCATCGCCTATGTCGCCGATCGCGCGCATTATCAATATGCGGGCAAGCTGTCGGATGCGGAGGTGGCGCGGATCATCCGCCATGCCGTCGGCGTGAACGGCAGCAACCGCGAATATCTGCGCAACACCGTCCATCATCTGGAAGACATGGGCATCGCGGACGGACGCCTGCATCGTATCCTCAAGCTGCTGGAGCAGCCCGAGTAAGCCGCCGCCGGCCATACTTGGCAATCAACGGCGCCCTCGCCTATCTTGGCGCTCCCCGCAGCCTCTGCCCGGACATCATGCCCGACCGCGAACACGCCAATTCCTACTACGCCGCCACGGCGCGGCCGTTTCCGCATCTGCCGGCGCTGCAGGGCGAAACCAAGACGGACGTCGCCATCATCGGCGGCGGCTATACCGGATTGTCGGCGGCGCTGAACCTGGCCGAGCGCGGCTATCAGGTGGCCTTGGTCGAGCAGGCGCGCATCGGCTGGGGCGCCTCGGGCCGCAATGGCGGGCAGATCAATACCGGCCTGCGCAAAGGGCCGCGCGACCTGATCGCGAAATATGGCCGCGACCAGGCCAAAGCGCTGTTCGACCTGGCGGAGGAAGGCCGCACCATCATCCGCGAGCGCGCGCAAAAGCACAGCATCCGCTGCGACCTGAAATCCGGATCGCTCTATGTCGCGCACAAAGCCAGCGACACGGCCTGGATGCGTGATGAGGTCGAGGCGCTGGCAACCGAGTTCGGCTACACCAACAAGGCGATCTTCGTGCCGAAGGAGAAGCTGCGCGACCATATCGGCACGGATATCTATCACGGCGGCATCGCCGATTGGGGCGCCGGGCACCTGCATCCGCTGAACTATGCGCTGGGCCTGGCGCAGGCGGCGATCGACGCCGGCGCGCATCTCTACGAGCAGACGCCGGCGACCGCGGTCGAAGAAACCGCGGACGGCGTGACCGTGACGACCGAAGGCGGCACGATCCGGGCCAAATATGCCGTGATCGCCTGCAACGGCTATTTGGGCGGGCTAGAGCCGCGCATCGCCGGCAAGATCATGCCCATCGCCAACTTCATCATCGCCACCGAGCCCCTGAGCGAGGCCGAGGCGAACGCGCTGATCCCGCACGATGTCTGCGTCTGCGACACCAAGTTCGTGGTGAACTATTACCGCCTGTCCGCCGACCGGCGGCTGCTGTGGGGCGGCGGCGAGAAATACACGCGGACGCCGCCGGCCGACATCCCGGCCTTCGTCCGGCCGCACATGCTGCGCGTGTTCCCGCACCTGAAGGACAAGCGCATCGACTATGGCTGGTCGGGCATGCTCGCCATCACCATGAGCCGCCTGCCCGATCTGGGCCGCGTCGGTAACGTCTTCCATGCCCAAGGCTATTCAGGCCAGGGCGTCGCCATCGCCGGTCTTGCCGGCAAGCTGATCGCCGAGGCGCTGGGCGGCACGGCGGAGCGGTTCGACGTCTTCGCCCGCCTGCCGCACAGCACTTTTCCAGGCGGGACGCTGCTGCGCCATCCGCTGCTGGTGCTGGCGATGCTGTGGTACGCGATGCGCGACCGGCTATGATTCGGCGCCGCCGCGGTTGAACAGCTTCTTGCCGTATTTGGCGAGCGCCGCGACGGCCACCACGGCCACGGGGATGATGATCTTCTTGCCGGCGATGAGGACGGCGATCAGCGCCGCGATGATGCCCTTGCTGAATTTGAGGCCCAGCGCCGTCGCCACCAGACCGGCAATGCCATAGGCGGCGACCTTGTCGCCCTCCTGGAAATCGGTGTAGCGGTAGCCCTGGTCGAAGGCGTGGGTATCGAGCGCGGCCTGTAACAGTTCCGGATGGTTGCCGCTGTTCTTCAGCGATTCGATCGATCCCGCCCAGGTCAATTCGGTGTAGCCGGTCCGCCCCAGGCGCAGCGCCACGGCGTTGGCCCAATGGCTGTCCGTATCCTTCAGCTCCATCGCATAGGTGACGGTGCGCGTCGCGGCATCGTAGCTGGGCGGCTGCAGCCAGCCGACCACTTCCATCGGCGGGAATCCGTTCTTGGCGCGCTCCTCGTTCGAGGCGACGGTCGATTCCTTATACTGGGTCAATAGCTCGCCGGCATCGACGTCGCTCCAGTCGGAATCGCTCACATAGCCTTCATCGCGCCACTCGTAATAGACGACGGCGGAATCTCCGGTCTGGTAGGCCAGGATAGCTTCGGTGCCGGGAAACTCGACACCGCTGACCAGCCAGCCGAGGCGTTCCGCGTCCGAACCGAGCAGCAGCACCTTTCCCTGCGACAAGGTGATATGCGCGTGCGAACGGTCGAGGGCATAGTCCCGGGCCTCGTCGCGCCAGGTCAGCGCATCGAACGCCGCATTCCGCTCCTCTTCCGTCTGCGGATAGGGCCCCTGATCGGCCGCCGCCGAACCGGCCGCCAGCAACAAGCCGGCCACGCACGCCACGCGCAAAATGGATTTCATGAAACTCTCCCCCAAGAGAATGGAGGAAGAATAGCCGCATAGCCGAGTCGCTCGCAACCTGGGGTGATTATGGTTTACGCCGCCGCAACCGGCCCTTCTCCACCGCCTGCTTCAGCCGTTCCTTGACCCCTGGCGGCAGTCGGTTCCAGTGGCAATCGCGCAACGCGCCTTCCAGCGCATAGAGCATCAGCAGCGAGACATGGCGCGGAAAGGCGTGCTTCAGCCGCCGATAGGCGTCGAGCGCGCCGACCTTCCGCAGTTCCTCGACGCTCTCGATGCCGACATCGCGCAATTGGCGGACGCTGGCAGGACCGATATTCTTCAGCGACGCGAGATCATCGTTCATGATCAGATCATAGGCAGAGGCGATTTCCATGAAAATCCTGGTGGTGGGCGCCGGCGGCGTCGGCGGCTATTTCGGCGGACGCCTGGTCGAATCCGGCGCCGACGTCACCTTCCTGGTACGCGAAGGCCGTGCGCGGCAATTGGCCGAGCATGGGCTGGTGATCAAGAGCCCGGTCGGCGACGCGAAACTGAAGGTGCGCACGGTCACCGCCGCGGATCCCGGCGAACCCTTCGACCTCATCATCCTGACCTGCAAGGCCTATGATTTGCCTTCCGCCATCGATGCGGCCGCGCCGCACATGGCGGCCGGAAGCGGCCTGATCTTGCCGCTGCTGAACGGAATGGCGCATGTCGAGGTGTTGCGGCAGCACTTTGGCGCCGACCGGGTCATCGGCGGGCTCTGCGGCATCTTCGGCACCCTGTCACCCGCCGGCGAGGTGGTGCAGATGGCCGGCCTGCCGCCGCGTATCGCCTTTGGGCGGTTCCGGGATCAGGTCGCCAGAGGCGTGCTCGACGGCGTGGTGAGCGAGATCGAAGCCGTGCTGGGCCGCGGCAATTTCGCCAGCGCCCGGGTGGAGCCGATCGAGCAGGGCCTGTGGGACAAATGGGTGGTGCTTGCCGCGCTCGCCGCTTCCACCTGCCTCATGCGCGGCAGCGTCGGCTCCATCGTCGCCGGCGACAACGGCAAGGACATCATGCTGGAACTGTTCGCCGAGACCGTTTCCGTCGCGCAGGCAGCCGGCTATGCGCCGGCCGAGCAGCGCGTCACCGCCGGGCGCGGTATCCTGACCGATCCCGGTTCCAACGCCACCGCCTCCATGCTGCGCGACATTCAGAAGGGCGGCCGGATCGAAGGCGATCACATCATAGGCGATCTGCTGCGCCGGGCGCGCGGTTTCGGCCTCGACACGCCGCTGCTGCGCGTCGCCAATGCGCATGTGCAGACCTATGAGGCGGAGCGGGCGAAAGCGGCAGGCTGAGCCTACTTGCCGCTGCCGGCCACGTCCTGGGTGTCGCGGGTCAGGTAATAGGCGCCGAGGATCGGGCCGAAGGTGATGACCATGACGATGATGGCCGCCACGTTGGTGACCGGCCGCTGATGCGGGCGGATCAGCTCGTTGAACATCCAGATCGGCAGGGTGGTCTGCTGGCCGGCGGTGAAGGTGGTGACAATGATCTCGTCGAACGACAAGGCGAAGGCCAGCATGCCGCCCGCCAGCAGCGCCGTCGCCAAGTTCGGCAGGATCACATGGCGGAAGGTCTGCAGCGAATTGGCGCCGAGATCCATGGAGGCCTCGATCAGGGCCGGTGACGACCGCCGCAGCCGGGCAATGGCGTTGTTATAGACCACGACGATGCAGAAGGTGGCGTGGCCCAGCACGATGGTCCAATAGCTGAACGGGATATTGGCGATATCGAAGGCGGCGCGCAGCGAGATGCCGGTGACGATGCCAGGCAGCGCGATCGGCAGCAGGATCAGCAAGGTCACCGATTCCTTGCCGAAGAACCTGAAGCGGTACATCGCCGCCGCGGCCAGCGTGCCGAGGATCATCGCCACCACCATGGCGATGAAGGCGATGGAGACCGACAGCCAAAGCGCATGCCAGAAATCCCCGCGGCCGAAAGTGACGCCGAACCATTTCGCGGTCAGGCCCGGCGGCGGGAAAGTGTAGCTCTGCTCGTCTGTCGTAAACCCATACAGCACGATGAACAGGATCGGCAGGTTCAGGAACAGGACCGCGAACCAGGCGCCGGCCTTCAGCGCCCAGTTGGCCTGCGGCGTCGCGCGATCCAGGGCGATTGCCCCCGCCTTCAATGTGTCAGCCTTAGAGGGCATCGAAGGCTCCGAAGCGTTTGGCGATCGACAAGTAGACGGCCATGATCGCGATCGGCGCCATGGCGAAGGCGGCGGCCATCGGGATGTCGCCGGCGGTGCCCTGGAACTGGTAGACGGCCTGGCCGATGAAGGGCCGCGACGAGCCGATGAGCTGCGGGATGATGTAGTCGCCCAGGGTCAGCGAGAAGGTGAAGATGGACCCGGCGGCAACACCCGGGATCGCCAGCGGCAGGATCACCTTGCGGAAGGTCTGGCCGGGCTTGGCGCCCAGGTCACTGGACGCCTCGATGAAAGAGCGCGGCACGCGCTCCAGCGCCGCCTGCAGCGGCAGGATCATGTAGGGCAGCCAGATATAGACGAAGGTGATGCAGGTGCCGATATGCGAGGTGGAGAGCGACGAGCCCTGCACCACCGGCAGCGCCAGGATGCCGTCCAGCACCCAGCCCAGGCCCAGGCTGTTGAAGGCCCAATGGATGACGCCTTCCTTCGCCAGGATCAGGCGCCAGGAATAGACACGCACCAGGTAGTTGGACCAGAGCGGCAGCATCACCGCGACATAGAACAGGGCCTTGGTCTTGCCCGTCGCGTAGCGCGCCATGTAATAGGCGATGGGAAAGGCGATGGCCGCGCTGATGAGCGTGACGACCGCCGCCATGGCAAGCGTGCGGCCGATGATCAGCAGGTTGACGTCGGAGAACAGCCGCACGTAGTTGGCAAAGGTCGGCTCGTAGACCACCTGGCCGGTGAAATCGTCGATCGCGAAGAAACTCTGCGCCAGCAGCGCGAACAACGACCCCAGATAGACGATGCCGAGCCACAACAGCGGCGGCAGCAGGAACACGGTCAGCAGCAGCCGCGGCCGCAGATAGAAAAAGGTCGACAGCCGGTTGGTGAAGCTGGGACCGAGGACGGTGGCGGTCATGACGCCCTTACCCGCCGAAGCTCTGCAAATGGCGTTGCTCCCACCACAAAGTGACGGCATCGCCCTGCGCCGGAGCGAAGTGCGTCTCGCGGTTCTGCTGCACCACCGCCAGATGGCCGCCCGCGGCCAGCTTCACCTCGAAGCGCGTGTTGGCGCCGAGATAGAGGATGCTGTCGACAATGCCGTCGGCGCGCAAGGCGGTGTCCGGCGCCCCGGCGCCGGCCGGCACGAGGTGGATCTTTTCCGGCCGGATCGAGCAGGCGCGCGCCATGCCGGTCACTGCCTGGGCGACGGCGGCAGGCAGCAAGTTGCTGACGCCGACGAAGCCGGCGACGAACTCGGTCTTCGGATGCTCGTAGAGCTCCGTGGGCGACGCCATCTGCTCGATCTTGCCGTGATTGAACACGGCGACGCGGTCGCTCATCGACAGCGCCTCGCCCTGGTCGTGGGTCACATAGATGAAGGTGATGCCGACCTGGCGCTGGATCGCCTTCAGCTCCACCTGCATCTGCTCGCGCAGCTTCAAATCGAGGGCGCCCAGCGGCTCATCCAGCAAAAGCACGCTCGGGTGATTGACCAGCGCCCGCGCCAGCGCCACGCGCTGCCGCTGGCCGCCGGACAATTGCGAGGGCTTGCGGCCGCCGAAGCCGCCGAGCTTCACCATCGCCAGCATTTCCTCCGCGCGCCTGGCGCGCTCCGCCGCTGGCACCTTCTTGATCATCAGGCCATAGGCGACGTTCTCCGCCACGCTCATGTGCGGGAACAGCGCGTAATCCTGGAACACGGTATTCACGTCGCGGTCATAGGGCGGCACGCCGGCCATGTCCTTGCCGTGGATCGACACGGTGCCGGCGGTCGGCTGCTCGAAGCCGGCGATCAGGCGCAGGCAGGTGGTCTTGCCGGAGCCGGACGGGCCGAGCATGGCGAAGAATTCGCCATCCAGGATGTCGAAACTGACCTCATCCACCGCTTTGACCGCGCCATAGTGGCGCGACACGGCGCGGAAGGAGACGGCGATGGATTTCTGCGAGCGATCGGGCATGACGGTGGATCAAAACGAGAGAGAAACGAAATCGGGGCGGATCGTCGCCGATCCGCCCCGGTTAACGCAACAGGAGAAGCCTTACTGGCCGCTTTGGACGGCCTGGTAGGCAGCCACCCATTCGCGGTACGGCACGCATTCACGGCCGCCGCCGCAATTGGCGACCGGCGTCTTCCAGAAATGGATGCGGGCGAAGTTCTGGATGCCGTTGATCTTGCAGCCCTGCTCCGTGAGGATCGGGTCGCTGCAGGTCTCCGGCACCGCCGGAACGCTGCCGAACCAGGCTGCGGTGCCGGCCTGCGCATTGGCCGACAGCGAATGGTTCAGCCACATATAGGCGCAATTCGGATGCGGCGCCTGGGCGTGCATCATGGTCGTGTCCGCCCAGCCGGTGGCGCCTTCCTTCGGCACGGTGGAGCCGATCTTGACCTTGCCGCCGGCGCGCAGCGTGTTCACCTGGTACGGCCACGAGGTGGAGGCGACGACGCCTTCGCTGGTGAAGTCGTCGACCTGGGCCGCCGCGTCACCCCAATACTTGTTCACGATCTGGCGCTGCTGGCGCAGCAGGTCGATTGCCGCGTCGAATTGCGGACGGGTCAGGGCATAGGGATCGGTGATGCCGAGCTCCGGCTTGTTCGCCATCAGATAGAGCGCCGCGTCGGCCACGTAGATCGGGCCGTAATAGGCTTCGACGCGCCCTTTGTTGGACTTGCCGTCGGGCAGGGTCTGCTCTTCGAACACGACATTCCAGCTCTGCGGCGCGTTCTCCCACACGCTGGCATTGTACATCAGCACGTTGGCGCCCCACTGCCAGGGCACGCCGTAATGCTTGCCGTTGACCGTGTGCCACACGGCGCTTTGCAGGCGCGGGTCGATCTTGCCGTAATCCTTGATCAGGGAGGTGTTGATCTCCTGCACCGTGTTGCCGGCGATGAGGCGCAGGCTGGCATCGCCCGAGGCGGTCACCAGGTCGAAGCCGCCCGCATTCATCAGCGACACCATCTCGTCCGAGCTGCCGGCGGTCTTGATCGACACCTTGCAGCCGGTTTCCTTCTCGAAGCCGGTCACCCAGTCATAGTTCGGATCGGATTCGCCGCGTTCGATATAACCGGGCCAGGCGACGATCGAGACTTCGCCTTCGCCGGCGCCGATGCTGGTCAGCATGTCGGCATTGGCGACGTGGCTGGCCAGCACAAAAGCGGCCGCCGTGACGGTAGCCGTCCATTTGCTGCGTTGGGACATGTTGCCTCCTGAAGCTTTCCCCGTAGAAACTTTTTGGTCCGCGCGAAGGACGCGCGGCGCACGGCCAAGGACATGGGCGCGAAGCCGCAACGGCACACCACACCTGACCAAGCGGTCAACCGTAGCGCGGCCCCGTTCAATGTAAAAGGGCGAAAATCAGGCTTGCTGAACGGCTTGGTTCAAATTGTCGGCAATTGACGCGGCCAGAAACTCGGCCATGGATCGCTCCAGCCAGTCACGCTCCAGGTCGCGGGTAATGAAGACGATCTTGGACCTGCGGTCGTGGCTCTGCCATTCCGGCAAGATTGCGGGCGGATGGAACAAATGCTGAATTCCATGAACCGCTACCGGCTGGTGCGAGCCTGCGACATTTAGAATGCCTTTGATGCGCAACAGGTCGGCGCCGCGCATGGTGATCAGCATCTCGATCCAGGCGACGAACCGACCCCACTCGATCGGCTCGTCCCGGATCAGGCAGAAGGCGCGGATGTGATCGTCGTGCCGGTTCACGTCATCGGCATGCTGATGACGGTGACCGTCATGGCCGTTCGCATGACGGTGGCCGTGCCCATGGTCATGGTCGTGATCGTCAAGGCTTCCATAAGCCTCATCGCGCAGCCAGCGGGCGACGTCGGGCGACTTCTGCGCCGGATTGAACAGACCGGCATCCAGCAACTGCTCTGCCGCAACCTGGCCGTGGCTGACCCGCAGGATCGGCGCCGCTGGATTGAGGCGACGCAGGCGCGCTTCCAGCGCCGCGATCTCATCGGCGCTCGCCAGGTCGGACTTGGTCAGCACGATGCGGTCGGCGACCGCCGCCTGCTTCACCGATTCGAACTGGCGATCAAGCTGGTCCTGCGCATTGACGGCGTCGATGGCGGTGATGACCCCGTCCAGCCGATAGAAGTGGCTGAGCAACGGATCGCTGATCAGGGTGTGCAGGATCGGCGCGGGGTCGGCGAGGCCCGTCGTCTCGATCACCACGCGGCGGAAGCGCGGCACCTCGCCCTTCTCCCGCCGCTTATAGAGCCGGCGCAAGGTGTCGATCAGGTCACCGCGGATGGTGCAGCACAGGCACCCCGATGACATCAGGATCGTGTCCTCGTTCGATTTCTCGACCAGCAGGTGATCCAGGCCGATCTCGCCGAACTCGTTGATGATGACCGCCGTGTCGGCCATCGCCGGCTGCGGCAGCAGCGCCTTCAGCAAAGTGGTCTTGCCGGAACCCAGGAAGCCGGTGATGACGGAAACCGGCAGCCGCTCCAGCGGCGCCGGATTGCCATCTTCCTCGTTCATGTTTCCTCGCTCATGCGCGGCGGGCTTTCAGCCCGTGCATGACATAGAGGCTGATGGTGAAGAGCAGGAAGGCGCCGGCCTGGTGCGCCACCGCCAGCGGCAGCGGCACCACCAGCATCAGCGTGGCGATGCCGAGGGCCGCCTGCAGCAGCAGGCCGAAGGGCAGATAATAGAAGCGCCGCTTCAAGGCGCGCGGCGGATCGGCGCGGCGGCCGCGCACCGTCATGGAGATGAGCGCAATGGCGACGAAGCCGGACATCAGCCGGTGCAGGAACTGCGCGGCGCCCGGATTCTCGAAGAAATTGATCCACCAGGGCGACAAATGGAACAGGTCGCTGGCGATCCAATGGTCGCCCATCATCGGGAAATTGTTGTAGATGAGCCCGCCATCCAGTCCGGCGACGAAGCCGCCGATGGCGATCTCCAGCGTGATCAGCGCCGTCATGATCAGGCCGTGACGGTGCAAGCTGTTGCGCTGCGCGTCCGGCAGGTCGAACGAGGACGGCTGCAGCAGGTTGAGCGCCTGCCACAGCAACAGTCCATAGATCAGCAGCGCCAGCATCAGATGGGCGACGAGGCGATACTGGCTGACATCGGTGCGGTCGGCGAAGCCGCTCATCACCATCACCCAGCCCATCACGCCCTGCAGGCCGCCCAGCACGAAGATGGCGAAGACCCGGCGCGCCCGGCCGCCGCGCAACTGCCCGCGCACCCAGAACCACAGGAACGGCAGCAGGAAGACGATTCCGATCAGCCGGCCCCAGAGCCGGTGCAGATACTCCCACCAGAAGATGGCCTTGAACTCGTCCAGCGACATGCCGGCATTGACGATCTGGTACTCGGCGATCTGGCGGTAGATGTCGAACACCCGGTGCCATTCTGCATCGTTCATGGGTGGGATGGCGCCCATGATCGGCCGCCATTCCATGATCGACAGGCCGGAATCGGTCAGCCGCGTCACCGCGCCCAGCATGACCTGGACCAGGACCATGCCGGACAAGGCCAGGAGCCAGCGGCCGACGGCGCGGTCGGCGCTCGCCGTCCGTGCTCCGGTCGCTGCAATTCCTGCGGTGCTGACGATGGCCACGCGGTCCTCTGCGGCTTGGTGAAATCGGGCGCGACCTTACTCCAAGGCGACCCGTCCCGGCAGCGAAAATTCTGGGTAATGCGGCAAAAAGCCTGGGTCCAGCTAGGGATGGCGCCGATATTTGGCGGGCAGCAGTTCCTCGACGGGAACCCGCACCAGCCCGTCACCCCGCAACAGGATGACCGCCGCGCCCGGGGCAAAGTCCGTTAACATTTCCCGGCAAATCCCGCAGGGCGAGACCACCTTGCAATCCTGGTGCTGCTCCCGCGGCCGGGGATGCCGAACCGACACGATGGCCTGGATCGCCTTTTCGCCCGCCGCCATTGCCTGGCCCAAGGCAACGGCCTCGGCGCAGACGGAGGCCCGGCCGACATAGGTATCGAGATGCAGGCCGGTATAGATCCGGCCGGAGGCGCCGCGCACCGCGCTGGCGATGTGGTGGCGGTTTTCCAGATAACGCTCTTCGATCAGGGACCGGGCCTGATCGATCAGGACCTGGTCTTCGGCCGTCAAACCGGTTTTCGGGTTGGTCAGATTCATGGTTCCGGATGCTGAATCGCCGACGCGGGCAGCGTCAAGCGCCTATATCCATAATTAAAATAGGGATGCTAAGCCCATTTGTGAAAGACAAAGAACCCCGCCAGCGCGATCAGCGCAAAGCCAACCAGATGATTCCAGCGCAATGCCTCCCCCAGATACAGCCAGGAAAAACCGGCAAAGACCAACAGTGTGATGATCTCCTGCATGGTCTTCAGTTCGGCCGCTGAATAAGTGCCATTGCCATATCGGTTGGCCGGCACGGCAAAGCAATACTCGACAAAGGCGATGCCCCAACTGACCAGGATCACCAACCAGAGCGGCGAGCTCTTGAACTTGAGGTGCCCGTACCAGGCGAAGGTCATGAAGATATTGGAGATGGAGAGCAGAACGATCGGCAGAAGTGCGCGCATGACAACTCGGGTCACAATGGAGGGACAAGGAGCGGGACTATAGCGCGAAGTCGCCGCAAATGATCCAGTTTGGCGGCAAACAGCCAAATGTGACGCGCACATCGCCACGACTTATGATAGCGTGGCCTTCTCCCTCCAAAATCGAGCGTCGGGCCATGTCCATCTTGCGCCTGTCCGTCATGAAGGAGCGCGCCACCGCACCCAACCGGCGTGGCGAGTTCATCGCCGACACCTATCGCTCCGACCGCCGCACCGGCGACCTGGGCGATATCCCGGAAACCGAAGCCATCAATGCCAAATCGGCCCTGATGCGGCATCTCCAGCGGACATTGGAAGATCCGCTCGGGCCGGCCGGCAAGCTTGGCGCGGACGCGCCGGTCACCGTGATGGTGCACGGCTTCCTGTTCGATCCGCGCCAGGCGGTGACGCCCGACCCGGCCGACAGCGACAATCCGCATGGCCGGCTGTTCCACTTCGCGGCCGGGGCAGAGGACATCGAGCATAAGGAACACACGACGAGCTGGCCGCTTTGGCTGGGCTTCCAGGAGGAGGATGAAGGCAAGGACGGCATGGCCGTCGCCTTCGGCTGGCACAGCCAGCCGGGCCTCGCCGCCTCGCTGCTGGAGAATCACGATAATTTCTACGCCCGCGCTTACGACTATGCCGGCCGCTCGGCCTGGGTCCTGGTCAATCTGTTGCAGGGGCTGCACGACATCCTGGCGGGGCGCAAGATCGACATCGTCTGCCACTCGCTGGGCTCGCGCGTGGTGGTCCGGGCGCTGGCCATGGCGGCGAAGCGCAACCTGGCGCTGGTCGGCAGCATCGACCGTGTGATCTTCCTCGGCGCCGCCGAATATGTGGTCGAGGCGCAATTGATGCATAAGCGATTGCAACAGATGACCGGCATCGATGCCCCGCCCTCCTTCTTCAACATCGTCAGCCGCGAGGATGCGGTGCTGGATCGCCTAGGTGAGAAGTTCGGCCCGCGCACCTTCGGCAACACCCAGGTCATCGGCCATAACGGCCTGGATGTCGAAGACCCCGGCGCGCATTGGATCGACCTGCAGATCGATTCCGGGAAGCTGCAAAGCTGGATGGACGATCGCGGCCTGCACATTTCCGGCGACCGGCCGGGGAATGTGTGGGACCACTGGTACTATTACACCTTCCACGGCAATATGGGCTTCTACAGCAAGCTGTTGCGCGACCGCGCCAACTGGTCCATCGCCGCCATGCGCAAGGCCGGCGCGCCGGACGGCGTGTCGCGCCGGTGGTCGATTTTCGGGAATTAGAGCACGGCTCTTTCCAACCCTACTCCGTCATGCCAGGGCCTGGCCCTGGCATCCACGAGTTTGCCTGCAGCAACTCGACGTCGCCCATTGAAGCTCGTGGATGGTCGGCCCAAGCCCGGCCATGACGATCGAGAACACGGATAGTTCGCGCCCTAAAACTGCAAGCAGAGCCGCAGCGACTCGTACAAAGCCGCGTGGATGTTGCGGCTGGCGACAGCGTCGCCGACGCGGAACAGCTGGAAGCGGCCTTGCGGGTTGCGCACCAGCGTTTGCGGCTTGTTGGCGATGAAGCTGTCCAGCTCGATCTCGCCACGATTGCTCGATTGCTCTTTCAGCGCGAAATAGGTTTCCGCCGCTGGCAGGGTTCCGTGCTCGGCGATCACCTGGTCGACGCGCCGCTCGCTCTCGCTTTTGTCGTAGTCGTTGTAGAGCACCGCCACCAGCTTGTTGCCGTCGCGGCGGATGCCCTTCAGGTGATGATTGACCGTGATGGTCGCCTTCGCCGCGTAGAGCGCCTTGTAATAGGCGGGATAGTTGAGGCCGCCGACATCGACGCCGACCAGGCGCTCCGGCGTCACATAGTCGAGCTTCGCACCCTGGTTCACGACATATTCCGCCAGGGTCGTGCCTTCGTGCCCGCCGTGATTGTCATAGACCAGCACGTCCGGCGCGACCGGTGCCTGCGAGCCCAGCACGTCCCAGGGCGAGGTGGCGAGATCGGCGCCGAATTGCAGCCGCCCCGCATTGGGCAGGCCGCCGGTCGCGATCACCACGATATCCGGCTTCTCCGCCAGCACATCCGGCGCCTCGGCATAGGTGTTGAAGCGGCAATCGACGCCCAGTGCCTCGACCTCAGAAGCCAGCCATTCGGCGATGCCGACGATCTCGCGCCGGCGCTGCAATTTGGCCGCCAGCAGGATCTGCCCGCCCGGCTTGTCGGCCGCCTCGAACAGCACGACCTGGTGGCCGCGCAAGGCGCTGACCCGCGCCGCCTCCAGCCCCGCCGGCCCCGCGCCGACGACGACGATCTTCTTCGCCGGCCCGGAGGACTTCGGGACGACGTGCGGCATTGTCTCCTCGCGTCCCGTCGCGGGGTTGTGGAGACAGAGCGCCTCGCCGCCCTGGTAGATGCGGTCGATGCAATAGCCGGCGCCGACGCAGGGCCTGATCCGCTGCTCTTCCCCGCGCATGATCTTGGCGACGATGTGCGGATCGGCCATGTGCGCGCGGGTCATGCCGATCAGATCGACCGCGCCGGAGCTGATCGCATGGCGCGCCGTGGCGACGTCGTTGACGCGCGCCGCCTGCATGACCGGCAGCTTCACGGCCTGCTTCACGGCCCGCGCCAGATCGAGATGCGGGCCCGCCGGCGTGCCCATGCCGGGGATCACATGCGACAGCGCCTCGTCGGTGCCGATATAGCCCTGGATCACGTTGATGAAGTCGATCAGGCCGCTATCGGCCATCGCCTTGGCGATCTCGAGCCCTTCGGAGCGTTTCAGGCCATTCTCCAGGGTCTCGTCGATCACCATGCGCAGGCCGACGATGTAGTCCTCGCCGACCTGGCGGCGGATTTCCCGCAGCACGTCGAAGCTGAAGCGCAGCCGGTTCTCCATCGTCTGCGTGCCGTACTGGTCCTCGCGCTCATTGGTGTTGGGCGACCAGAAGGCGTCGAACAGGTGGCCGTAGGCCTCGATCTCGATCCCATCCAGTCCGCCGTCGCGGCAGCGGCGTGCGCCGGCGCCATAGGCCTTCACCACCCGCTCGAAATCGAAATCCTCCATCTCCGTGGGGAAGGCGCGGTGCGCCGGCTCGCGCACCGCGGATGGCGAGATCACCGGCAGCCAATGCTCCTTGGCCCAGGAAGTGCGGCGACCAAGATGGGTGATCTGGCACATCACCACCGCACCATGGGCATGGACGGCGGCGCTCAACTCCTTGAACCAGGGGATGATGGCGTCGGACCCGACATAGAGGTTGCCGAAGGCCTGGGGCGAATCCGGGGCGACGATGGAGGAGCCGCCGATCATGGTCATGCCGATGCCGCCCTTCGCCTTCTCCTCGTGATAGAGGCGGTAACGCGCCTTGGGCAGCGCCTCCTCGGAATAGGCCGGTTCGTGCGAGGTGCTGATGATGCGGTTCTTCAGAGTCAGATGCTTGAGCCGGAACGGCTCCAAAAGCGGATCGGCCATGCTCAGGTGCGCCCCTCTCCCAGCCAGAAACCGGTCCCGAGTCTAGGCGAAGCCTCCGTCCGGCATCAAACCTGAAACCGGCACACCGAGGCGCCAAAAAAGCAAAACGTCGTTTGACCCGGCGGAGCGCGCAACAAGCCTGCGCCGGATCGCCGGCCCGGCGGCGAAACGTTACCCGCCGTCCATCGCCCTTGCCGCCCGGACCTTTGGCACTACAATGCGGTCAAAACCGGGCGCAATTCCTAAATCCGCGCCAGTCTGGGAGCACCTGATGGAACTCCGTTCCCTCGAATTCGACCTCGGCGAGACCGCCGAAGCCCTGCGAGAAAGCGTCCGCGCCTTCGCCGATGCCGAGATCGCGCCTCGTGCCGCCGAGATCGACCGGAAGGACGATTTCCCCGCCGATTTGTGGCGCAAGTTCGGCAACCTCGGCCTGCTCGGCATCACCGTCGAGGAGGAATATGGCGGGTCCGGCATGGGCTACCTGGAGCATGTCATCGCCATCGAGGAGCTGAGCCGCGCCTCCGCCTCGGTCGCCCTTTCCTATGGCGCGCATTCGAACCTCTGCGTGAACCAGATCCGCCGCAACGGCACCGAGGCGCAGAAGCGCAAATACCTGCCCAAGCTGATCTCCGGCGAGCATGTGGGCGCGCTCGCCATGAGCGAGCCCGGCGCCGGCTCCGACGTCGTCTCCATGCGCCTGAAGGCCGAGCGGCGTGGTGACCGCTACGTGCTGAACGGCACCAAGATGTGGATCACCAACGGCCCCAACGCCGACATCATCGTGGTCTACGCCAAGAGCGACGCCGATGCCGGGCCCAAGGGCATCACCGCCTTCATCTTCGAGACCACGACCAAAGGCTTCCAGGTGGCGCAGAAGCTGGACAAGCTCGGCATGCGCGGCTCCAACACCGGCGAACTGGTGTTCAACGAATGCGAGGTGCCGGCGGAGAACGTGCTGCAGGCCGAAGGCAAGGGCGTCAATGTGCTGATGAGCGGCCTCGATTACGAGCGCGCCGTGCTGGCCGCGGGACCGCTCGGCATCATGCAGGCGGCGATGGACGTGGTGATCCCCTATGTCCATGACCGCAAGCAGTTCGGCCAGCCGATCGGCACCTTCCAATTGATGCAGGGCAAGATCGCCGACATGTATTCGACGCTCTCCGCTTGCCGCGCCTATTGCTATGCGGTGGCGAAAGCCTGTGACAGCGGCAAGATCACCCGCAAGGACGCCGCCGGCGTCATCCTCTATTGCGCGGAAAAGGCCACCTGGATGGCGCTGGAGGCGCTGCAATGTCTGGGCGGCAACGGCTATATCAACGATTATCCGACCGGCCGGCTGCTGCGCGATGCCAAGCTCTATGAGATCGGCGCGGGCACCAGCGAGATCCGCCGCATGCTGATCGGCCGCGAAATCTTCAACGAGACGGCCTAAGCCCGCATGTCCATCCTGAAAAGCGAGATCGACACCAGGTCCGAGAATTTCCAGCGCAACCAGGCTGCCATGCAGGCGCAAGTGGATGAGCTGAAGAGGCTGGTCGAAACCATCAAGCTCGGCGGCGGCGAAAGTGCGCGCACGAAGCATCTGGCGCGTGGCAAGCTGCTGCCGCGCGACCGTATCCGCTGCCTGATCGACCCCGGCGCGCCGTTCCTGGAATTCTCCCAGCTCGCCGCGCACCAGGTCTATGACGACGATATCCCGGCGGCCGGGATCATCACCGGCATCGGCCGCATCTCCGGTCGTGAATGCGTCGTCGTCGCCAATGACGCGACGGTCAAGGGCGGCACCTATTATCCGATCACGGTGAAGAAGCATCTGCGCGCGCAGGAGATCGCGCGCCAGAACAATCTGCCCTGCGTCTATCTGGTCGACAGCGGCGGCGCCAATCTGCCGAACCAGGACGAGGTGTTTCCCGACCGCGATCATTTCGGCCGCATCTTCTACAACCAGGCGACCATGTCGGCCGCCGGCATCCCGCAGATCGCCTGCGTCATGGGCAGCTGCACGGCGGGCGGCGCCTATGTGCCGGCGATGTCCGACGAGACGGTGATCGTGAAGGAGCAGGGCACGATCTTCCTTGCCGGCCCGCCCCTGGTGAAG
>DASZQC010000624.1:0-5461 GCA_035549815.1 Dongiaceae bacterium | reverse complement strand
CTCCGGTGTGCGGCAGGTACCGCTGACCCGCCAGCCTCGGGCCAGCAGTCGGCGCGCCAGGAACCTGGCGCTGTAGCCGAGGCCGAAACAGAACAGATGCGGCGAATGGACCATCTCAACTCGTCGTGTTGAACCGGCGGCATTTGCGCGCTTGCAAATCGCGGCCGGCCGCAGGAAGGTTCGCCGCAGCGATACTGGCCCTCTTTCTTGAATGCAAGCCCAACTCCTAATGCAAACAGCGCATCGGATTTTCCTGAGTTTCTGCCTGCTGGCGCTTGGCGCGGCCGTCCTGCCGGCGCGGGCCGCCGACAACCAGGCCGAGTACCAGGCCTGCATGGTGCTGGTGGAGCGTGATCCCAGCGGCGCGCTGGACAGCGCCGTGCAATGGGAGAAAGAGGGCGGCGGCGACGCGGCGCGGCATTGCAAGGCGCTGGCCATGATCCGCACCGGCGATGTCGAAGGCGGCGCCCTGGAGCTGGAGCGCGTGGCGGAGGCGATGCCGCAGGTGAAGGCGCCGCTGGCCGCGCAATTGTTCGCCCAGGCCGGCCAGGCCTGGATCCGGGCCGGCAATCCGCAGCGCGCGCTCTATGCCCAGAACCAGGGGCTGAAGCTCAATCCGAGCGACGTCGATCTGTTGGTCGACCGGGCGATGAATTACGGCTCCGCCGGCATGTATTTCGAGGCGCTGGACGATCTGAATTCAGCCATCGATCTGTCGCCGAAGGACCCGGACATCTACGCCATGCGCGCCGCCGCCTACCGGCAGTTGGAGAATCCGGACCTGGCGGAAGACAATGTCGAGCAGGCGCTGAAAATCTCGCCCAGCCATCCGGGCGCCTTGCTGGAGCGCGGGTATCTGCGCCGCGCCAAGGGCGACCTGGTTGGCGCGCGCTCGGACTGGCTGACCGTGATCCAGGTGATGCCCGGCACCGACATCGCCAACGAAGCGCAGAAGAACATCGAGAAGCTGGATATCAAGTGACGACGAGAGGAAAGCGATCACGCCGCACGCTCTCGTTGGTCATCCCCGCGCTCGCTCCCGCGCGGCCGGGATGGCGGTAGGAATAGGGAGACCTAGAAATCCAGATTCGCGTAATGCGCCGGCGGCTGGGTGCCGGGCCAATGGTCGGCCAGCAGCGGGCGGAAACTGGGGCGGGATTTCAGACGCGCGTACCATTCCTTGGCGACCGGGTGGTCGTCCCACGGCACGTCGCCGAGGTAATCGAGGCAGGAGAGATGCGCCGCGGCGGTGAGATCGGCCAATGATATCTCGTCGCCGGCCAGCCATTTCCGCCGGTCGATCAGCCAGCCGATATAATGCAGATGCACGTTGATGTTGGCCTTGCCGGCGCGCAGCGCGCCGGAATCCGGCCCGCCGCGGCCATAGAGCCGCTTGCTGATCTTTTCGTCCAGCAGATGCTGCGTCACCTCGCGCTGGAACTTGCCGTCGAACCAGGAGATCAGCCGGCGCACTTCGGCGCGCTCGCCGCGCGAGCGGCCCAGCAGCGACGGTTCCTCATAGGTCTCTTCCAGATATTCGGTGATCACGTAATCGCCGGCCAGGGTCAGGCCGCTATCCTCGGTCAGGACCGGCGTCTCGCAGGCGGGATTGAGATGCAGGAACGCCTCGCGCCGCTCCCACGCGCGCTCGACCACCAGGTCGCAATCCAGGTGTTTTTCCTTGAGCAGCAGCCGCAGCTTGCGTGATTGCGGCTGCAGCGGGAAATGATAGAGCGTGCGCATGAATCCGGGGGCAACTCGAGTCGCCTGCAATTTAACAGCCGGAGGATGGCCGATCCAGGGCGCGTTTTTCGGGTGTCAGTCGCGCAACAGGCGGAAGGCCGGTGGTTCCCGGTCGGCGAAGTCGCGCTTGATCTCCGCCAGGGCCAGGCGCTGCCCCGGATAGGCGAGCAGCGCGATCGCCTCCGCGAAGCCGACCCAGCGATAGGCCAGATGCTCGTGATCCAAGGTCACGGCGGGCGGCGCGGCGAAGGGCGCCACGAAGATCGGCGTGATCTCCACGGCGTTGGCGCCGGGATTGAAGAAGGTGTCGGTGCAGCCGGAGGTGTAGAGATCGGCGACCTCGATACCGGCTTCTTCCCGGATCTCGCGGCGGATTGCCTGGATGGCGCTCTCGCCCGGCTCCAGCCGCCCCATGATCAGGCTCCACAGCCCGCGCGAGGTGTTCTTCGCCCGTTGCAGCACCAGCATCTGCGCATCGGCGCCGCGCCCGGCCAGGATCACCGCCGCCGCGGCGCGGCTGCGGACGGGAATCTCGCCTTTGTCCGCCATGAGGATCTCCTTGCCGGTGTTGCAGGTGCGCGCCTTATGCCTTGCCGGCAAACCGGAAGGCAAGACTCGCGATGTCGCGTCTTGACATGAAACCAAAGGTAGAGTTCTAATTGAGAAAATATCAAAAATTGTATTCACCGCGAGCCTGCTTGGGGAGGCGTTCATGCGAAGCCGTTTCGCCCGCTCACTGGCGTTCGTTGTGTTGTTCATGCTCGGCAGTTGCGCCGGCGCGGATTTCAAGCTGCCGCAATTCACATCGGTCGAAGTCGAACGCGCCGCTTTGGCGATCCGCACGGATGCCGGCGGTCCCGCCACCAACGCCCGCACGGATGACGAGAACCGGGCGCTGGTGTCCCGCGTCAACAATCGGCTGCGTGAAAACATAGCGCCGCTGTGCCGGCAATCCGAGATCGAGCCTTGCTGGTTCGATGTCGCCTACGACGAAAAGGACGATGTGAACGCCTATGCCGAGGGCAATAATCGCATTCACATCATGCGCGGGCTGCTCCACTACCTCGACAGTGAGGAAGAGGTGGCGGCCGTCGTGGCGCATGAGATCGGCCACCACCTTGCCGACCACATCTCCGAGAAAAAGACGAACGCCACGATCGGCGCCATCCTCGGCGGACTGCTCATGGGCGCCGCGATGGTGGCGGGCGGCTACGATCCCGCTTACGACAACACCAACGCGGGCGGACAGGCCCTCTCGGGCGCGATGAACATGGGTGCCGCGGTCGGTGCGCTCAGCTATTCCAAATCGCAGGAGCGCGAGGCTGACTTGCTGGCTGCCTACATCCTGGCGCGGGCCGGTTATGATCTGGACCGGGCCGGCGAGGTCTGGGTCGTGCTCGCCCAGATGGACGACACGACCCATGCGTCCTTGCTCGACACTCACCCGGCAGGGCCGGAGCGCGTGGTTGCGTGGGAGAAAGCGATGGCGGAGGTCCGCGCGTCGTCCGATCTACTGCCCGATACGGACTAGGTCTTGGGGGCGAGGGGCTTCGTGAGGCGCAGCGAATCCTCCCGATAGCCGAGCCGCCTATAGAACGCTCTCGCCCGCTGGTTGTTGGCAAACACATCAAGGCCAAGCAACCGAAAGCCCTTGTCGCGGGCCCAATCCTCCACCCCGGCCATCAGCCGCGCCGCGACACCCTGGCCTTCCGCTTCCTTGGTCAGCGCCAGCAAGGTGACGTAGCCGCACGGCTCCAGGGTGACCGAGTCGGTCGAACTCTCTCCATGCACGAAGCCAAGGCGTGTGCCGCCTCGATCCTGCGCGATCAGGGTGACCGTCTCGTCCTTAGGACGCGCAAAGGCGTTCACCATGAAGCGATGCTGAAAGGCGACGAGGTCCTGCGCTTCATGCCAGGGCAGGTCGGCGACTTCCGCCATGCGCGGCGCGAGGCCGAACATGAAATCGCGGTCCCGATCATCGGCCGGCCGAATCTGGATATCTGACATCATCAGCCCGCCGGTTCCGCGCCGGCCAGCAGCTCCACCCGCCAGCTTGTCTCGCCCTCCGGCGCCAGGCGCGCCGGATGGCAGTTGCCGAGCGAGGCGAAGGGCGTGCTGCACAGATGCTGCAACGCCCAGAACACGCCGCCATGGGCGACGATCAGCACATGGCTGGCATGGCCCAGCGCCTTGTTGGTCGCTTCGGCGACGCGCAGGCGCATGGCCGGAAAGGGTTCGACCCCGTTGATGGCCTCGTCGCGCCGCCAGGGCTCGACCCAGGAATAATCGGCCACCCCTTCATAGGGGCCGACATCCATCTCCTCCAGACCGGGCACTTCCCTGATCGGTAATTGCAGCGCATCGCCGACGATCTCGGCGGTCCGTCGCGCCCGCTTCAACGGGCTGCAGCAGATGGCATTGATGCCAAGGCCGGTCAGATGCCGCACCGCCTCCTGCGCTTCCGCTTCGCCCAGGGCGCTCAGCGGAATGTCGGCCCGCCCCTGGCAGCGGCCGGTGCGGTTCCAGTCGGTCTGCCCATGGCGCAGGAACCAGAAAGTCTGTCGGGTCAGCATGGGCCCCTCAAGTCTCCAGCCGGATTTTGTCCCCGGCTTCTCTTACCATGCACCCCTCTTACTACGCGAATGTGGCAGGAAAAGAGGGATCGATGCGCCCACCCCGCAGCATGAGCGGCCTGGAGGATTTCGGCCGCACCCGCCTGTCGCCGAACTTCTTCATGCGCGATTTCCTGTATTCGGAGATCGCCGGGTTTCACGGCTTGCCCAATCTGCCGACCGATCCGGACCTGGCGATCGAGGCCGGCCGGCATCTGTGCACGGAATTATTGGAGCCGCTGCAGGCGACCTTCGGCCGGCTGGCGATCCGGTCCGGCTTCCGTTCGCGCGAGGTTACCGCCTTTGGCAACAAGCGCCGCGAATGCGGCAGCGTCCGGATCAATGCCGCCTATCATGTGTGGGATCTGCGTGATCACGAAGAATGCATGGGGGCGGCGGCCTGCATCGTCGCGCCCTGGTTCGCCGATCGCTACAGGGTAGGCGCCGATTGGCGGGCGATGGCCTGGTGGATCCACGATCATCTGCCCTATGGGCATCTGGAATTCTATCCGAAGCTCGCCGCCTTCAATATCCAATGGCACGAGCGGCCGCGCCGGCGCATCGATTCCTTCATCGCGCCGCGCGGCTGCCTGACCAGGCCCGGCATGCCGAACCATGCAGGCTCTCACGCGGATTGGTACGAAGGATTTCCGGGCTAGGAGTGGAGGGAAGAGTTGGCTCGGCACTAGGGTTGGACGCCGTACCGTTGGACATATGTGTCTACCGGTACGATCTCACTCTGTCCGAGAATCGTGGAGATCTCGTCCTTATCCGCGGTAACTCGAACATTGAAAGGTGCCCAGTCGGCAGCGGCCACAAGCTTCCCGCCGATGGACTTCCACAGCACACCAAATGCCACCCGGCAACTCATCAAAGCGCCCACGGGAGTACGACCTGGCACCGTCGCTTGTTGGATGGTCCTGGGTGGCCCGCCGACCAGGCCCGTCGCGTCACCGCTATACGGCTCGATATACTCTTCTCGAATCAGCACCGACACCTCGGGATCGACGAGGGAAGGGAGGCTGCAGGCGACATCGATTGCGGCGTCTTCAGGCTCGATCTTGAGGGAGAAGCACTCGAAACGAGGCGCTACTTGCGTATCGACC
>DASZQC010000623.1:0-12711 GCA_035549815.1 Dongiaceae bacterium | reverse complement strand
GCTCCGCCACCTCGATCGCCTGCCCCCTTCAGGGGGAGGGTTAGGGAGGGGGCAGCCTCAAACTCGGAGCACTGCAACTGCCCCACCCCAACCCTCCCCCGTTCCGGGGGAGGGGGAATATGGTTGGTCGTGCTTAGCTCGGGATCTGGCCGTCGATGCCGTCGGCGAGCCAGTTCATGCCCGCGATGGCACCGTCGTCCAGTGCCGTGCCGGCCGGCACCTTTTCCGCACCGCTCTGGTCCTTGATCGGCCCTTGGAAGATGACGATCTTGCCGCTGGAAATGTCGGCCTCCGCCGCCTTCCCCGCCTTCTCGGCCTCCGGCGTCATGTTGGCGTAAGGCGCCATCACCAGCATGCCGCTGTTGAAGCCGCCCCAGGTGTCGGTGCTGGTCCAGGTGCCGTCCATCGCTTCCTTGGTACGGCGAACATAGTATGGATTCCAGAAATCGACCGAGGCGGTGAGCTGCGCCTTGGGCGCCAGGCTCGCCATGTCGCTGGCCTGGCCGAAGCCGACCACGCCGCGCTGCTCGCACACCTGCAACGGCGCGCCGGAATCGGTGTGCTGTGCGATCACGTCGGCGCCCTGGTCGATCAGCGCCTTGGCGGAATCGCCTTCCTTGCCCGGATCGTACCAGGCATTCACCCACACGATTTTCATGCGCGCATTCGGGTTGACGCTGCGCATGCCGAGGATGAAGGCGTTCATGCCCATGACGACTTCCGGAATCGGCACCGAGCCGATATAGCCGACGATGCCAGACTTCGACAGGTGGCCGGCGATGATGCCCTGCACATAGCGGCCCTCGTAGAAGCGGATGTTGTAGGTGGCGACGTTGGCCTCGCGCTTGTAGCCGGTCGCGTGCTCGAACTTCACGTCGGGGAAGCGCTTCGCCACCTTCAAGGTCGGATTCATGAAACCGAACGAGGTGGTGAAGATCAGCTTGTTGCCCTTGTTGGCGAGCTCGGCGATCACGCGCTCGGAATCCGGGCCTTCCTTCACGCTCTCGACATAGGTGGTCTTCACCTTGTCGCCGAACTCCGCCTCGATCGCCTTGCGGCCGACATCGTGGGCGTGGGTCCAGCCGAAATCCTCGACCGGGCCGACATAGATGAAACCGACGCCGAACGGATCGGCGGCGCTGGCGGAACGAATGATGGTTGGTGCGGCACCGGCCAAAAGCCCGGCGCCCAGCAGCTTGTTGAATGTTCTGCGCTTCATGATCCTAGCCTCCTTATGGCGCTTTGTTTGTGTCAGTTGTTGCAGAGAATCGCACGTCTATCCAAGAAAATCTCCGTTACTCATCCATCAGCCGGCGGCATGGCCCTCATCCTGCCGCATGGAATGGCCGCCCCAGGCAGGCCGGCGCGTTGAGCCGGATCTTCGCCCGGTCGCGGGAAATCACCACCAGCACCAGGATGGTCGCCAAATACGGCAAGGCGGACACCAACTGCGATGGGATCGCGACGCCGAGCCCCTGCACATAGAGCGACAGATACATGATGCCGCCGAAGAGGTAGGCGCCGACCAGCAGCCAGCCCGGCCGCCAGGTGGCGAACACCACCAATGCCAGCGCGATCCAGCCGCGCCCCGCCGTCATGTTCTCCGCCCAGCTTGTCGAATAGGCGAGCGACATGTAGGCGCCGGCGAGCCCCGCCATCGCGCCTCCGAACAACGTGGCCAGATAGCGGATCAGGATCACCGGATAGCCGATCGCGTGCGCTGCCTCGTGCGAATCCCCCACCGCGCGCACCACCAGCCCGCGATGGGTGCGGCGCAGAAACCAGGCAACGGCGATGACGGCGGCGATCGACAGATAGACCAGCGCATCCTGCCCGAGCAGGATCGGCCCGACGTACGGCAGGTCGCTCACCCCCGGAATGCTGAGCTTCGGCAGCGGCGGCACCGCGGTGCCGACATAACCGGCGCCGACCAGCGCGCTCAAGCCGGTGCCGAAAATCGTCAGCGCCAAGCCAGTCGCCACCTGGTTGGCGAGGAACGTCAGAGTCAGGATGCCGAAGATCAGCGCCATGCCCATGCCGGCCAGCACGGCGCAGACGACGCCGAGCAAGGCGCTGCCGGTATGCACGGTGGTGGCGAAGCCGACGATGGCGCCGACCAGCATCATGCCCTCGACACCGAGATTGAGCACGCCGGACTTTTCCGTCACCAGCTCGCCGATCGCCGCCAGCAGCAGCGGCGTCGAGGCCGTCATGACGCTGAGGATGAAGCTGACGACGAGGACCTGATCCATCACGTCGCCTCCGCCACTGCTTTGCGACCGCGCAGCCGATAGAGGATCAGCACGTCGCAAGCCAAGAGGAAGAACAGCAGCACGCCCTGGAAAATGCCGGTGACGGCGTTGGGCATTCCGAGGTCGATCTGCGCCGTCTCGCCGCCGAGATAGGACAGCGCCAGGATCAAGCCGCCGAAGATGACGCCGATCGGATGCAGCCGGCCGAGGAAGGCGACGATGATGGCGGTGAAGCCATAGCCCGGCGAGATCTGCGGCGTCAGTTGCCCGACCGGGCCGGAGACCTCGAACATGCCGGCAATGCCCGCCAGCCCACCGCCGGCCAGCAGCGACAACCAGATCAGCCGGTTCTGGCTGAAGCCGGCAAAACGCGCGGCGCGCGGCGCCTGGCCCAGCACGCGCAACTGGAAGCCGATCACCGAGCGCGTCAGCACGACCCAGCCCAGCACGCCTGCCAGCAACGCGAACAGCACGCCGAGATGCACGCGCGTCCCTTCGATCAGGATCGGCGCGGTGGCGTCGCTGCTGAACAGGGCCGTCTGCGGGAAGCCGTATCCCTCCGGATCGCGCCACGGCCCGGTGACCAGATAGATCAGCAGCAATTGCGCCACGTAGGTCAGCATCAGGCTGGTCAGGATCTCGTTCGCGTTCCAGTGCGTGCGCAGATAGGCCGGAATGGCGGCCCAGACCATGCCGCCGATGGCGCCGAGGGCGATCATCGCCGGGATCAGCAGGAACCAGGGCAGATCGGGCAGCGTCAGCGCCAGCCAGCCGGCGAAGATGGCGCCCAGCGTGTATTGCCCTTCGGCGCCGATGTTCCAGACATTGGCCCGGAAGCCGAGCGACAAACCGACGCCGATCAGGATCAAAGGCGCTGCCTTCACGAACAGCTCCGGCAATCCCGACGAACTCACCAAAGGGGCCACCAGGAAGACGTAGAGCGATTCCAGCGGGTCCTTGCCCAGCACCGAGAAGATGACCGCCGAGGTGATGACCGTCAGCGCCAGCGCCAGCAGCGGCGAGGCGTAGGTCCACAGCTTGGAACGCTGGCCGCGCGGCTCAAGCCTGAGCATGCGACGCCTCCGTCCCGCGCGCACCCGTGCCGCCCATCCAGCGGCCGATCTGCTCGATGGTCGCCTCCGCCACCGGGATGGTTTGTGACAGGCGCCCTTCGGCGATCACCGCGATGCGGTCGCAGATGGCGAAGATCTCGTCGAGGTCCTGGGAGATCACCACGACCGCGGCCCCGCCATCGGCCAGATCGATCAGCGCCTGGTGGATCGCGGCGGCGGCGCCCGCATCCACGCCCCAGGTCGGTTGTGACACCACCAGCACGCTCGGCCCCTGCTTCACTTCGCGGCCGACGATGAATTTCTGCAGATTGCCGCCGGAGAGCGAGCGCGCCTCCGCCGCCGGCCCGGTGGTGCGCACGTCGAAGCTCTTGATCACGTCGTCGGCGAAGCCGGCGCTCTTGGCCGCGTTGATCAGGCCGTGGCGCGACAGCAACTGGCGGACGTGGCCCGACAGAAACGCATTCTCGGTCAGCGACATGTCGCGCACGGCGCCATGACCGTTGCGCTCCTCCGGCACGAAGCAGCCGCCCAGGGCGCGCCGTTCGCGCGGGCCAAGCCTACCGGCGGGCACCTTGTCTATCATGATAGCGTCCGGCCGCGCCGCCAGCACCTCGCCGGACAAGGCCGCCATCAGCTCGCCCTGGCCGTTGCCGGCGATGCCGCCGATGCCCAGGATCTCGCCACCCTTCACCGCGAAATTGATGTTCCTCAGATCGGTGCCGAATTGCTGCTCCGACTTGATGCTGAGGTCGCTGACCGACAGGCGCGGCGCGCCGGCCTTGTCGACGCGGCCGTGATGGCTCGCCGCCTTCAACTCGGTGCCGATCATCAGCTCCGCCAGGTGCCGCGCGGTCTCTTCGCGCGGGTCGCAATGAGCGACGACCTTTCCCAAGCGCATGATGGTGGCGCGCTCGCACAAGGCGCGGATCTCTTCCAGCTTGTGGCTGATATAGAGGATGGCGCAGCCCTCGCGCGCCAGGCGGCGCAGGGTCTCGAACAGCTTCTCCACCTCCTGCGGCGTCAGGACCGAGGTCGGCTCGTCCATGATCAACAGCTTCGGCTTCTGCAGCAGGCAGCGCACGATCTCGATCCGCTGCCGCTCGCCGACCGACAGGTCATGCACCGCGCGGTCGGGGTCGAGCTGCAATCCATAGGCGCGGGAGATATCGCCGATCTGCTCCCGCAGGCCCTTGCGGTCGGGGGCGGCGGTCATGCCGAGGGCGATGTTCTCCGTGACCGTCAGCGCCTCGAACAGAGAGAAGTGCTGGAACACCATGCCGATGCCCAACCGTCGAGCATGGTTCGGGTTTTGAACAACGATTGATTGGCCCTGCCAGCTTATCTCGCCCTGATCCGGCTTCAGCACGCCATAGATGATCTTGACCAGCGTCGACTTGCCGGCGCCGTTCTCGCCCAGCAGCGCATGGATCTCGCCCGGCTGGATGGTGAGGTCGACATGGTCGTTCGCCAGGCAGCCGGGAAACTGCTTGACGATGCCACGCAGCGCCAGCAGCGGCATTGTGCCGTTCCCCCCTCCGTTTCCATCCTGCCCTGTCATGGCCCCCCTGCTTATGACGCAGCTTAGGACGCAGTTTTAGCGGGCGCCGGGCCGCAAGTCATCCCGGACTCAGCCGGCGCCCAGTAATCCCTGTGTCGTCCGATCCGCATTTGACGAAAGTTCCGTTCTATCCTGCAACGCCAGCAACTGCGCCGCCACCGACACTGCTATTTCCATGGGCTGCTTGCCCGGAATTTGAGCAAGCCCGATCGGGCAGACAAGACGCTCCAAGGTCGCCGGTCCGTGCCCCAGCGCGCGCAGCCCGCTCAGGAAGCGCGCCTTCTTGGTGTCGCTGCCGATCAGGCCGAGGAAGGCGAAGTCGCCGCGCCGCAGGATGCGGTCGCAGATGTCCAAGTCGAGCTGGTGGCTGTGCGTCATCACCAGGAACAGGCAGCCGGCCGGCGCGTCATCCGGCGTCGCCGCGAGCTGCGGGGCGATGACCGACTGCACGTTCGCCGGAATCGCCTGTGGAAAACCATCGTGGCGGCTGTCCAGCCAGGTCACGTCGAAGTCGAGCTCGCTCAGCACCGTCGCCAGCGCCCGGCCGACGTGACCGGCGCCGTAGAGCCACAGCGGCCGCGCCAGGTGGCGGACCGGTTCCAGCACCCGCCAGGCGTGACCTGGACGATCCTCGACCCGTGGCTGGTTCCCGACAGCGACGATCCAGGATTTCATGCCGTCGGATTCCGTCACCAGGGTCGCGGCCTGTGCCGCCTCGGCATGGGCCATCCAGGCTTCGAGCCAGGGACGATCATGCGCCGACAAGGGTTCCAGCAGCAGCTTGACCGCGCCGCCACAGCATTGGCCCAAATCCGGCCCCAGGGAATGCGGCGCCAAGGCGAGGCGCGCTGATGGTTCAGCCATCATGCGGCGCGCGGCATCGATCGCCAGCAATTCGAGCTGCCCGCCCCCGATCGATCCGACGATGTCCCGGGCTCGCACCAGCATCTTGGCGCCCGCCTCGCGCGGAGTGGAGCCCTTCGCCTCCGCCACCGTGACCAGCGCCGCAGGCTCGCCGCCGGCGATGGCGGCAAGTGCTGCGCTCAGCCATGCGGGCTGTCGGCTCATCCCTTGCCTTTCAGGCGTTGCTGCAACTCCTCCACCGCGAACAATACGCGCTCCGGCGTGGCCGGCGCATCCAGCTTCGGCATCAATTTGTAGTCGCCGACGCTGGCGATGGCGTCGGAGATGGCGCGAAAAACGGAGATCGCCAGCATCAACGGCGGCTCGCCCACAGCCTTGGAGCGATGGATGGTCTCCTCGCGGTTGGGCTGGTCCAGCAAGCTCATGCGGAAATCCGTCGGCCGGTCGGAGCAGGTCGGGATCTTGTAGGTGCTGGGCGCATGGGTGCGCAGGCGGCCCTGCGGGTCGAACCACAATTCCTCGCTGGTCAGCCAGCCCATGCCCTGGATGAAGCCGCCTTCGATCTGGCCCAGGTCGATGGCGGGGTTCAGCGACTTGCCCGCATCGTGCAGGATGTCGACGCGGCGCAGCGTATGCTCGCCGGTCAGGGTGTCGATCATCACCTCGCTGACCGCGGCGCCATAGGCGAAATAGAGGAACGGCCGGCCGCGTGCCTGCTGCCGGTCGTAATAGATCTTCGGCGTCCGGTAATAGCCGGTGGCGGAGAGTGAGATGCGGCCGAGCCAAGCCTGCTTCACCAGATCCTTGAACGGCACCTCCTGATTGCCGATGCGTACGCGGTTGGGCAGGAAGATGACCTCTTCCGCCGTCACCTTGTATTTCTCCGCCGCGAACTCGGTCAGGCGCCGCTTGATCTTGCGCGCCGCCGCCTGTGCCGCCATGCCGTTCATGTCGGAGCCGGAGGAAGCCGCGGTGGCGGAGGTGTTCGGCACCTTGCCGGTGTTGGTCGGCGTGATCTTCACATGCTCCAGGTCGATCTGGAATTCCTCGGCCACGACCTGGGCGACCTTGACGAACAGGCCCTGTCCCATCTCGGTGCCGCCGTGATTCAGGTGCACGCTGCCGTCGGTATAGACATGCACCAGCGCGCCCGCCTGGTTCAAATGCGAGGTGGTGAAGGAGATGCCGAACTTCACCGGCGTCAGCGCCATGCCGCGTTTCAAATACGCATTCTGCCGATTGAATTGCGTAATCGCCTGCCGCCGCTCCCGGTAGTCCGCGCTTTGCTCAAGCTGCGTGATCAATTCGGGCAGGATGTTGTCCTCGACCGTCATGTAATAGGGCGTGACGTTCCGTGGTTCGCCGCCGTAGAGGTTCACGTGCCGCACCTCCAGCGGGTCGATGCCGCGATGGCGGGCGATCTGGTCGATCACCTCTTCGATGCCCATCATGCCCTGCGGTCCGCCGAAGCCGCGGAAGGCCGTGTTGCTGACCGTGTTGGTCTTGCAGCGCTGCGAGGTGATGCGCACCGCCGGCAGGTAATAGCCGTTGTCGGCATGGAACATGGCGCGGTCGGCGATGGCGCCGGACAGATCGGCGGAATAGCCACAGCGCGCTGCATGTTGGAAGACGATTCCGCGGATGGCGCCGCGATCGTCGAACCCGACCTCGTATTCGATGCGGAAATCGTGGCGCTTGCCGGTCGCGATCATGTCGTCGTCGCGGTCCAGGCGGCATTTCACCGCGCGCTTCAGCTTCACCGCCGCCAGCGCGGCGATGGCCGCCCATTGCGAGCCCTGCGTCTCCTTGCCGCCGAAGCCGCCGCCCATGCGCCGGCATTCCACCGTCACCGCATTGTTCGGCCGGCCGAGCACATGGGCGACATTGTGCTGCACTTCGGTGGGATGCTGGGTCGAGCAATAGACCAGCACGTCGCCATCCTCCGCCGGCACCGCCAGCGACACCTGGCCTTCCAGATAGAAATGCTCCTGCCCGCCGTGATGGAAGGTGCCTTTGAGGCGATGCGGCGCATTGGCGATGGCGTCCTCGGCGTCGCCGCGCTTCATCTCATGCGGCGGCAGGACCTGCAGGTCGCTCTCCAGCGCCTGCTCCACCGTGATCGCGGCCGGCAGGTCCACATACTCGACCTTGGCCAGCCGCGCCGCGCGCCGCGCCAGATCGTGACTCTCGGCAATCACCGCGAACAGCACCTGGCCGTGGAACTCGACCAGCTCCTGGGCGAAGACCGGGTCGTCGCCGGCGCCGATGGGCGACACGTCATTGACGCCCGGAATATCCGCCGCCGTCAGCACCAGCACCACGCCGGGCGCGGCGCGCACCGCCGACAAATCCATGGAAGCAATGCGCGCATGGGCACGCTGCGACAGGCCCGGCGCCACATGCAGCGTGCCGGCGGGCTCCGCAATGTCGTCGATATAGATGGCCGTGCCGGTGACATGCTTGCGCGCGCTGTCGTGCGCGATGGCGTTGCGCACGCCGCCCTTGATCGCGGCGCCGTTGCCATTCCCGTTGCGGGCGTCACGCATCTGCATGCGGCGCCCTCCGCTCGGCGATGATGCGCGTCTTCGCCTCCGGCTCGGTCGTCTCGATATAGAACTTGCGCAGCAGGTTGCGCGCCACCTTCAGACGGTAGGCGGCGCTGGCGCGCATGTCGGTGATCGGCTGGTAATCCCGCTCCAGGGCGGCACAGGCGGCTTCCACCGCCTCACGGCTCCAGTTCTGCCCGGTCAGCAACGCCTCGGCGGTCTCGGCGCGCTTGGGCGTGCCGGCCATGCCGCCATAGCAGATGCGGATTTCGCCCACCCGCTTGCCGTCGAGGCGGAGGGCGAAGGCGCCCAGCACCGCGCTGATATCCTGGTCGAAGCGCTTGGAGATCTTGTAGCAGCGCAGGGTCACGTTGGGATTGGCAACGGGAATCTTTACCGCCGCGACGAACTCGCCCGGCTGACGGTCCTGCTTGCCGTAGTCCTGGAAGAAATCCTCCAGCGCCACCTCGCGGTAGCGGTCGCCGCGGCGCAGCACCAGTCTGCTGCCCAGCGCGATCAGCGGCGGCGGGCTGTCGCCGATGGGTGAGCCGTTGGCGATGTTGCCGCCGATGGTGCCGGCATTGCGGATCTGCTCGGAGCCCAGGCGCCGCATCATCAGCGCGATGTCGGGATGATGCTCCTCGATCGTCGCCAGTGCGTTGGCATAGCTGACGGCGGCGCCGATCTCGATCCAGCGCTCGCCGACCGTGACCTGCTTCAGCTCGCTGACCTCGCCGACATAGATGAGGGTGCGGAGCTGGCGCAGTTGCTTGGTGACCCACAGCCCGACATCGGTGCCGCCGCCCAGGATGGTGGCGTCCGGATGGTCCAGCAGCAAATCCGCCAGCTCCGCCGAGCTCTGCGGCGCGAAATAACGGCAGCCGGCGCCTTCGAGCGCCGCCATGCCGCCCTCGCCCAAGCGCCGCAACGTCGCCATGGTCTCGCCGCGGCGGCGGGTGAAGCTGTCGATGGCGCCGACCGACCGCACCTTGCTTGCCGCCTCGATGATCGGGCCATAGCCGGTGCAGCGGCACAGGTTGCCGGCAAGCGCCTCGTCGATGCGGTCGCGGTTGATGGGATCGCGGCACTGATAGAGAACGAACAGCGACATGACGAAGCCCGGCGTGCAGAAGCCGCATTGCGAGCCGTGCGCATCCACCAGCGCCTGCTGCGCCGGATGCAGCTCGCCATCCGGCTGCGCCAGATCCTCCACCGTCAGCAATTGCTTGCCGTCGAGGGTGCCGACGAACTGGATGCAGGAATTGACCGTGCGATAGACCAGCCGCCCGTTCTCCACCGCGGCCACCGCCACGGTGCAGGCGCCGCAATCGCCTTCGCCGCAGCCTTCCTTGGTGCCGGTGCGGCGCTCGTGCAGGCGCAGGTAGTTCAGCACCGTCGTGTTCGGATCGACGTCCTTAAGCTCACGCAGCTCGTCGCCCAACAGGAACCGGACCGGGCGTGTCGGGCTGCGCATCTCACGACCCCCGATAGGTGGAATAGGCGAAGGGAGAGATCAGCAGCGGCACGTGGTAGTGCTGATCGGCGGCGGCAATGCCGAACCGGATGGTGACGACGTCGAGGAATTTCGGCTCCGCCTGCGTCACGCCCGCCCGCGCGAAGTAATCGCCGACATGGAACTCCAGCTCATAGGCGCCGACGGTGAAGCCAGCCCCCTCCAGCAGCGGCTGGTCGCAACGGCCGTCGCCATTGGTGGTGAAAGCGCCCAGGCGCATGCGCGCCCCGCTCGTTTCGATGCGATAGAGCCAGATCAGGACCCCCGCCGCAGGCTTGCCGTGCGCCGTGTCCAAGACGTGCGTGGTCAGCCGTCCCATCTGCTGTGAACGCCCCTCCCGTCTGTCAGCCAATCGGTTCGACGCAAGAAAGATACCGCGATTCTGCCGCGGCCCGGCCGGCGATTATCGAGAAACCGACCCAAAACACTATCAAACAGCGATTGAAAGCTGTCGCGAAGAAATTGAAATTATAGCGCTAATTCAACAGCTTGGCGGGACGCCGCGGTCGCCGGATGTACGGCTTGCGCTGGAACGCTCCGGCGGCCTAATCCAGCCCCGCCACGCCGCCGGAGGATAGCCTGATGAGTCTCGATTTTCGCCGCGCCACGCAAGCCGATCTGCCGATGATCATCCAGATGATCGCGGACGATCAGATCGGCCAGAAACGCGAGGATGCCAGCGTGCCGCTGAACCCCGCTTATCTCGCCGCCTTCGCGGCGATCGAGCGCGACGACAACCAGTTCCTCGCCGTTGCCGAACGCGACGGACAGGTGATCGGCTGCCTGCAACTCACCTTCATTCCGGGAATATCGCGCATGGGCATGTGGCGCGGCAACATCGAATCCGTGCGCGTCGCCAAATCGCTGCGCGGCCAAGGCATCGGCCGCGTCTTCTTCGAATGGGCGATCGGGATGTGCCGCGCACGCGGCTGCAAGTTGGTGCAGCTCACCATGGACAAGAGCCGCAAGGACGCTTCCCGCTTCTACCAGTCGCGCGGCTTCACGCCGAGCCACGAGGGGATGAAGCTGTCGCTGTAGTTATTGCGCGCAGCCGGCGGGATCGGCGCAAGCGGCCGAGCCTCCGCCATCCGCGACCGGTGCGGGTGCGGGCTCCGGCGCAGGCATCGGCTCCGGTGCGGGTTCCGGCTGGGGCATCGCCTGCTCTATCGGTTCCGGCTGGAATTCCGGTTGCGGCTCCGGTGAATATTCCACCTGCGGCGCGGGCATCATCTCCGGCTGCGGGTCGGGTGCGGCAGGTGCAAGCTCGGCATCCGGCTGCTCGACCGGCGCGGGAACGAACTCCGGCTGCGATGCTTCAGGTGCGGCGGCAACCGGCGGCACGATCTCTGGCTGCTCGAAAGTCGGCTGCTCGACAACCGGCTGCGTGACATCCGGCGCAGCATCATCAACCGGCAGCGGTTCCTCGACCGCCGGCGGTGGCTGGGTCGCTTCCATCGTCGGTATCGGCGCTGACGGTTCCGGCGACCCCTGCAACGCTTCGGTCAGCGGCGAGACTTGCGGCGCCGGAACCTCCGGCGCGAGCTGCGTCGCGGGCTCGCCGAGCTGATCCGCGAGATCCTGCGCCGCCGCGCGGCCGTAATAGACCTGGGTCAGGCTGACACTGGGACCATTCCGGTCGCTGCACACCTTGGTCGCGTTGACGCAGGTGACGTAGCGCTCCGGCACGAAGCTGTCGCCGCCCAGCCAGGTGTTCACCTTGCGCTCCGATTTGTCGCCGAACACCTCGTCGGTCCAGTCGACGTCGAGGCCACCGGCATCGGAGCAGGTGCGCGTGCGCCGGTCGCAACTGACGCCGCGCTTGGGCGAGAACAGGAACACCTGCTCGCCGTATTTGCGCACCGCCTGGTTGGCATCGCCTTCGCTGAAATATTTCTGCGTCGCGTAATAACTGATGCCGTAGCGATCGTAGCAGATTTCGCGCGCGCGGTCGCAGGTGACGCCTTTCGCCGGGCGGAACAAGGCGCTCTGTCCGTACGAAGCGTTGCCGCCATAGCCGTAGCCGGCGCCGCCCCAGCCGCCATAGCCCGCGTTCACCGGCTGGCCCCACCCCGTCGAATAATTCTGGTCCGTGTAATACGGACCGCCGGACGGCGCACAGCCGGCCAGCAGGAGCGCGAACGCCACGGACGTCGTGCGAAGCGAGGTCATGGTTGAACCAGGAGATAATGAAACCCGATGCCGATGATACGGCCGGCGGCGCCATTCCCCGCGTTCACGTATCCGCGAGTTTCACGGCGTAGACCGCCTGGTCTTTGCCGGTCCACAAGCTGGACTGGAAGCCGAATCGCGCCTGAGGGACAAACGCGCACCGAGGCGCAACTAGGGCCTCGATATTCGAAAGCCTTTGTCATGAAGCAGGTCATTGAATGCCCCTCGCCCCCCGGCCCCTTTGGCTGGGCTACCCGCCTTTTCGCGGTATTCGTGCATCGCTATCGCGCGCATCGCCGGGGCCACGCGGACTTGCTGTCGGATCACATGCTGCGCGACCTCGGCCTGCACAACATGCCCGACGAGGCGCGCGGCGATCCGCTTTACGGCAATGTGCGCCGGCGCTGGTGAAAGGTCAGGCGGCGCAGCGCACGTCCTCGGCGACCTCGGCCAGCAGCCAGTCGCGGAAGGCGCGGATTTTCGGCTGGCGCGCGCGGTCCTCCGGATAGACCAGCCAGTAGTGGTTCGCGTCGCGGTGCACGATATCGGAGACGCGCACGAGACGGCCGCTCTTCAGCTCGTTGGCGAAGAACGCGGGCGTCAGCATCGCGATGTCCTGCCCTGCCAGCGCGGCAAGGCCCAGCATCTGCTGCGTCTGGACCTGGATGTTGTGACCGCGCTCCGCTTGGGGATTGTCAATGCCGGCGGTCTTGAACCAGGTGCGCCAACAATCGTC
>DASZQC010000622.1:0-6268 GCA_035549815.1 Dongiaceae bacterium | reverse complement strand
ACCCAGCGCCGCGGCGCGATGGACAGGATGGAACGCATGATGGCGCTGGCTTAGGTGCGCGTCGATCCGCCGTCAACAGCGCGATTGCGTCGATACATGTTGCCGAAATGGAAAGGACGCCTCTAAGGCGCCCTTTCTCCTCAACTCGCCTCGAGTTCGGAATCCCAGTAAAGAAAATCCCGCCAACTCTGGTGCAGATAGTTTGGCGGGAAGGCTCGTCCGTTTTCCTGCAGCTCGTGAGTCGTCGGCTGCAGCGGCCGCCTTTTCGGGTGCATTCCCACCTCGTGGGGCAGGTGACTGCCCTTCACCAGGTTGCAGGTCTGGCACGCGGTCACCACGTTGTGCCAACTCGTCCGCCCGCCGCGCGAGCGCGGCACGACATGGTCGAAGGTCAGGTCCGGCGTCGGGAAGGTGTCGCCGCAATATTGGCAGCGGAAGCGGTCGCGCAGGAACACATTGAACCGGGTGAAGGCCGGCCGGCGCGATTGCTGCACGAATTCCTTCAGCGAGATGACCGAGGGCAGCCGCATCGTGAAAGATGGGCTGTGCACTTCGTTCTCGTATTCGGAGATGATGTTGACCCGGTCCAGGAACACGGCCTTGACCACTTCCTGCCACGGCCACAGCGACAGCGGGAAGTAGCTCAGCGGCCGGAAATCGGCGTTGAGGACCAGGGCCGGACAGGATTCAGGCGATGCCTGCACGCGCAACACCTCCGAACTATTCTTCGGCGGCGGGCGCTGGGTCCGTCGCCGAAACGACCATCACAACACAGCATATGAGTAGCCGGACGGCCGGAAAAACACAAGATGTTGGAAGCGGGCGGAATCCCCCATCCCGTTGAATTCACTTGGTTGTCATTGGAAATGCGAGAGGCTTTTTTAGGCGGCCGGGGCCACCTGGAAACAGCGCCGCAGGAACAGGGCGCCCTTCTGCGCGCCGACCTGGTCGATGGAATGGACCAGGCCTGGGCGCGATTCGGTCTCCACCTTCACGCCCACGTCCTTCAGCACCATTTCCGCCGCCGCCAGGGCGCCATAGGGGACGACCTGATCGGCCGTGCCATGGACCAGGAAAACCGGCGGCCTGGACTTGATTTCGGCGGCCAGGACCTCCGCACCGACCAGGGAACCGGAAAAGCCCAGAATGCCGCCGATCGGCTGCGCGCGGCGCAGCCCGACATGCAACGACATCATCGTCCCCTGGGAAAACCCGACCAGCGCCAGATCGCGATCGGCCAGGCCGCGCTTCGCCAGCTCCGCATCGAGGAACCGGTCGAGAATCTGCCCCGCCAGTTGCGCGCCGCCCAGCAGCATCTCCGGCGTGCGATCCTCGAAGCCGAACCACTGGAAGCCGAAGGCCGACATCTCGCAGGGGAACGGCGCATTCGGCGACATAAAATCCGCATCCGGCAGGGCCTGGGCGAAGAAGGGCGCAAGGCTGATCAGGTCGTCACCGTTGGAGCCATAGCCGTGCAGCAGCACGACGAGCTGCTTCGCCTTGCCGCTCGCCGCTTTCTGCGACGGTCCCGAGAGATCCATCATGCAATCGTGTCCTTTCGATCCGCCGCGCATCTAAGCGGGCGCGGATGACCGGCACAAGCGTTGTTTGGAATCAAAGGGTAGGTTCAGCCCGACGATCAGGCTTGCCGGGCGATGGAATGCGTCTGTTCCCGCGCACGATCGAGCAGCGCGATGGTGACGATCGTGCCCTTACCCGGCGCGCTTTCGATGTCGAAGGTGCCGCCCAGCAATTCGGCGAATTTCTTGGTCAGCGGCAGGCCGAGGCCGATGCCCTGGCCGTTCTGCTGGAAGGCGTTGCCGACCTGCCCGAAAGAGGAGAGGGCGACGGGCACGTCCTCGGGCCGCATGCCGATGCCGGTATCGGCGACGCGCAGCATCGTGCGCGCGGTGGCGCGGTCCTGGGTGATGGTGACGCTGACGCTGCCGCCCTCGGGCGTGAACTTGAGGGCGTTGGAGATCAGGTTGAACAGAATCTGGCGGACCTTGCCCTCGTCGCTGCCGATCGGGTCCGCGTCGCAGTTGGCGGCAAAGCGCAAGGCGATGTTTTTGACGGCGGCTTGGCGGCTCATCAGCCGGACCACGTCGCGCGCGACGTCACAGACATCGACCCGGTCGAGCGAAACGCGCGCCCGGCCGGTTTCGATCTGCACCAGATCGAGCACGTCGTTGATGATGCCGAGCAGGTGGCGGCCGGAGCGCTGGATGTCGCCCGCATATTCCTTGTAACGCGGGGTTCCGACCGGCCCGAGAATCTCGCTGGTGATAAGCTCGGCAAAGCCGAGAATGGCGTTGAGCGGCGTGCGCAGCTCATGGCTCATGTTGGCGAGAAACTCGGACTTGGCGCGGCTGGCGGCCGCGGCACGGGCGGCATGCTGCGCCAGTTCGATGTTATGCGCGTGCTGGCGGCGCAGCGCGCGCTCCGCGATCCAGACGATGGCGGCGAGGAAGATGAAAATGACCAGCAGGACGATGGCCGATGTGCCGACCAGAAGCGATCCGGTGTTGTCCAGTTGGCGCTGGAAGTCGGTGACGTCGGTGTAGGTTTCCGCGACGCCGACGATGTCTCCAGTGGCACCGTTGGGCCTGATCGCGATGTAGCTCGACAGAACCCAGACGTCCTGCCTCTCACCGTTGATGGCCTTGAACGTGGCCCGCCTATCCAACTCGCTGGCGGTGCGGCCGATCATCGCGCTCAGGAATCGATCGTTCTTGCTGTAGTCGGCGCCGATCTGCTTCGGGTCGGTGGAGAAGATGGTACGCCCGTGCGTGTCGTAGATCTTGATCTTGAGCACGTTGGTGCCCTGCACCAGGTCGCGCACCGCGGAACGCAGCACCTCGGTGGTCGGGTCCAAACGGATATCTTCAGGGTTGCGGCGGCTGGCGCCGAGCAGGAACCAATGGAACTTCGGCCAGACGGCATTGGCGAACGCCTGGGTCAGGGCCTCGTTGTTCTGCTCCACCAGGCTGGCGAACTGGTTGTTCGAGACGCTGCGATGCAGATAGGTGAGCGTGAAAGTGCCCAGCAGCACCACGATGCCGCCCAGCAGCAGGAAAGAGTGGATCAGGCGAATGCTGCGCCGGCGAGGGATCGATGGATTCGATACCTCCGCTCCTGGCGCGGCCTGGATTGCTTCCGCCTGCACGCGAGCTCCCTAGAAGATCGGAACATGGCACGCCGACCAGCGACCACCCCTGTCGATCGCTTATCGTTGCCACTTTAATTTCGTAGACCTTAATAAGGGGTAGACGTGACCTTTGGTTGCATCGCTTTTGGCGCCGTGCCAGCCGCGGCAATGGATGGCATTTGAGATAATTTTTCTGGATGCCGCTTGATCGCATTGGGGATTCCCGCGATGCGTTGGCCGGCACGCCGATGGCGGCCGGGCAGCGGGCGGAATCCCTGGAGGCTTGTTGCCCGCAATCCCCACCCGCGCCGCCGACGGCGGGGTCTTTTCCGTCCGCCGCCTATAGCGGCGGCGCGTTGCGGTAATAGTGCCAGAGCATGCGCGCGGCGAACGAGCGATAGGGCCGCCAGGGCTCGGCGATCAGGCGCAGCTCCTTGGCGCTCGGCCGCTCCTGCAACCGCTTCAGCCGCTGTGCCGCCACCATCAGCGCCAGGTCCTGCGCCGGCATGACGTCGGGTCGTTTCAAATTGAACAGCAGGAACACCTCCGCCGACCAGGTGCCGAGGCCTTTGATCGCGGTGATGGCGGCGATCACCGCTTCGTCCGGTTGCCGGCGCAGCTTCGCGATCGACAGGCGCCCGTCCAGGAACGCGCTCGCCAGGTCGCGGCCATAGATGACCTTTTGCCGGCTGAAGCCCACTGCCCGCAGATCGGCATCGGTCAGGGCCAGGAATGCTTCCGGCGTCGGCGCGCCCATCGCGGCCTCGAGCCGGTCGGAGATGGCCTTGGCCGCATGGGTGGAGACCTGCTGCGCCACGATCACATGCAGCAGCGCCATGAAATTGGCGGGCCGGCCGCGCGGCGGCGGTGGGCCGATCTCGGCGATGGCGCGGGCGAAGTCACGGTCGGCCTTGCTGAGATGCGCGAGGGCGCGTTGCAGCAAATCGTGATCTTCTTTAGGTCTAGCCATATGTGTTCATACTCTAGCTTCCTGCCGCGATGATCGTCACCCGATTCGCCCCCAGCCCGACCGGCCTTCTGCATCTCGGCCACGCGCATTCGGCGCTCTTCGGGTGGCACAAGGCGCGCGACGAAGCTGGCCGATTCTTGCTCCGCATCGAGGATATCGACCCGGCCCGCTGCCGCCCCGAATTCGAAGCCGCGATCCTGGCCGACCTCGCCTGGCTCGGGATCGACTGGGACGGCCCGGTGCGCCGGCAATCCGAGCACCTGGCCGATTATCGCCGCGCGCTCGATCGCCTGACCGAGCTTGGGCTGCTCTATCCCTGCTTTTGCAGCCGCAAGGATATCGCCGCGGCGGCCAGCGCGCCGCATGGGCCGGAGGGACTCCTCTATCCGGGAACCTGCCGCACTCTGCCGCCGGACGAGGCCCGGATGCGGCAGGAGCGGGGCGACCCCTATGCGCTCCGGTTCGATGTTGCCAAGGCGTCGCATCTGTCGGGCCCGCTGACGTTCCACGACCAAAGAGCCGGATTGGTTTCGGTCGAGCCCGGCCTGCTGGGCGACGTGGTGCTGGCGCGACGCGACGCCCCGGCCAGCTACCATCTGTGCGTCACCGTCGATGATGACCTGCAAGGCGTGACGCTGGTGACCCGGGGCGTCGATTTATTTCATGCGACGCACATTCAGCGGCAGATTCAGGCAATCCTGGGCTTGAAATGCCCCTACTACGAACACCATCTTCTCGTCACTAACGCCGCGGGGGTGCGGCTGTCCAAGCGTGACGGGGCGATGAGCCTTGCTGCACTGCGGGAATCGGGTCGTTCGCCGGCCGAGGTTCGCGCGATGGCCGGTTTTCAGGGGTAGTTATTCCTGAGTGGATGCTGCTTTCGGAATCGGGCTTGGCCGCCGCCCGCCGCGGACAGAATTGTCCATAGCAGAAGGCCCGGCCACATCATGCAGCAGCTCGCCCCATGGATCTAACCTCTCTCTGGCCCGAACTGATCGCACTTGGCCAGGTCATTATCATCGATCTGGTCTTGGCGGGCGATAACGCGATCGTCGTCGGCATGGCGGCAGCCGGCCTTCCCAAGCATCAACGCGGCAAGGTCATCCTCATCGGTATCGCCGCCGCCACCATCCTCCGCATCGTCTTCGCCCTCGCCACCACACAGCTTCTCTTGATCATCGGCCTGACCCTGGCCGGCGGCCTGCTGCTGCTCTGGGTGTGCTGGAAGTTCTGGCGCGAGCTGATGACCCAGCGGCGCGAACGGCTGAAGGAGGCCGCCCAGGCGCGGAAGGAATTGACCCGCGACGAGCGTGTCGAGCTGGCCGAGCCGCAGGAGGCGCTGCCGGGTGCGGCGCCGCCCAAGACCATGCGCCAGGCGATCATCCAGATCGTCATCGCCGACGTCTCCATGTCGCTGGACAATGTGCTCGCCGTCGCGGGCGCCGCCAGCGAGCATACCTGGGTCCTGATCGTCGGCCTGGTGCTGTCGGTCGGCCTGATGGGCGCCGCGGCGACGATCATCGCCACCATGCTGAAGCGCTATCACTGGATCGCCTATGTCGGTCTCGCCATCATCCTGTGGGTGGCGCTCGACATGATCTATCGCGGCTGGGTGGAGGTCGCGACCAAGGTCGACGTTATCGGCAACATGCTCCAGTAAGGGATCGGGCCGCGCGAGGTGGGGACTCACACCATCTCGTGCGGCCACATCCCCAGCGCCAATTCGCCATAGTCCGGATCGTCGGGCGTGACGTAGCCGTGGCGGATCAGGAAGTCGATCACCACCAGCGCCACGTTGAACTTGAAGTCCTCGCCGGCGGCGAGGATGTCGCGCACCTCGTCCAGTTCCATCAGGCGGAAGCTCTCGATCTCGCCGTCATTGTTGCGCGGCTGGAAATCCGCCGGCAGCTCCAGATCGTAGATGAACATCGTGTCGTTGCGCAGCCACCCGTCATGCTCCATGCGATAGCGGATGGCGCCGACCGGGCGCGCCTGCCCCGCCAGTGACGCGGAGATATCGGCCTCTTCCTCGCATTCCGTGCTCAGGCATTCCTGCGGGCGCATGCCCAGCGGTATGCCGCCGGCCACCAGATGATCCAGCTTGCCCGGCTCGATCGGACGATCCGCCGCGCGCTTGCCGACCCACAGCT
>DASZQC010000621.1:0-5667 GCA_035549815.1 Dongiaceae bacterium | reverse complement strand
GAGGCCGACCACATCCTGCAAGCCCAGCGCCGCGCCTCGCGCAAGGACAAGACGCCGATGCTGCGCCGCGTCGCCGACCTGCCCGACGGCGCGATGATCGCGGCGGATGGCCAAGCCTATGCCGTGCGCGGCAAGCACCTGCTGCGCTGGAGCTTCGACGGCTACACGCAGGCGATGCCGCGCAACTCGATCAAGAAGGCCGAGCTGCTGACGCCGCCTCTGTTCGTGGAAATCCTGTCGCACGGCTTCCAGCCGCGCTGGCATCCGAGCGCGGCGAAGTTGTCAGCGACATAGCTCCAACACCACAGCATACTCTACCGTCATGCCAGGGCTTGGCCCTGGCATCCACGAGTTTCGATGGGCAAAACCGATTGGCTGTAGGCAAACTCGTGGATCCCAAAGCCAAGCCTTGGGATGACGACGGAGAATGTGGAACGAGCGAGCGTCCCTATCCCCGCTCGAATCCCTGCAGCACATTGACCGTGTTCACGCCCAGCGCGTCCACGGCATAGCCGCCTTCCATCACGAACAAGGTCGGCAGATCGCAGCCGGCGATCTTGGCGCCCATGGCGAGGTAATCCTCGTGCCGCAGCTTGAAGCGCGAGATCGGGTCCTGCTCGAACGTGTCGAGGCCGAGCGACACCACCAGCACTTCCGCGCCGTAGGCGAGGATGCGCTTCACCGCCTGGTCCATCGCCTGCTCGTACTCACGCCAGGTCGCGCCCCAGGCGAGCGGCAGATTCAGGTGATAGCCCTCGCCGAGGCCGGCGCCCATCTCGTCGGCATAGCCCAGGAAATAGGGGAACTCCTGCGCCGGGTCGGCATGGATGGAGATGGTCAGCACGTCGGCGCGCTCGTAGAAGATCTGCTGCGTGCCGTTGCCGTGATGGTAATCGACATCGAGGATGGCGACGCGCTTGGCGCCGGCGTCGCGGAACGCCTGCGCGGCGATGGCGGCGTTGTTCAGGAAGCAATAGCCGCCATAGAAATCGCTACCCGCGTGATGTCCCGGCGGCCGGCACAGAGCGAAGGCCGCGCGCTCGCCCGTCGCCACCAGGCGCTGGCCGGTCAGCGCCACCTGCGCCGAGCTGTAGACGGCGCGCCAGGTGCCTTCGATGATCGGCGTGCCCGCATCCATGCCGTAAAACCCTAGCTTGCCGTCGATGGATGTGGTGCGCGGCCCCTCCGCGCGCGTGCGATGGGGCGGCACGAGGCCCGGCACCGGCCACACATGCGGCAGCGCATCGAAATTGCGCCCCGATTTCACCCACTCGCCCCAGCAATCGCGTAGGAACTCGACCAGGCCCTTGTCATGCACACGCAGGATCGGATCAATCCCGAAATCCTGCGGCCCGACCACGTCGCCCAGCTTCTCCGATTTCACCCGGTTCAGCACGATCTCGGCGCGGCGCGGCATCTCGTGCGGTTTCACCACCTTGCCCTCGAACAATTCAACATTGCCGTCGTGCAGGCGATGCTCGTCGCTGTAGATCGTTTGCATAATCCGTCCCGGGAAGTTGGCGCGCCGCGCCAACTTGGCCCAGTGGCGGGCCGCGGTCAAATTGGCGCGGAACCGGCCGGGAGGTCGGTTGCCGTCCGCAATTACGAGCCGCGCCGCATGCCAGTCATGCACGGCGCCGGGGTGGCGGCGGCGGCGGACGGCGTCTAGGATGCGGCCCGTATCCGCTCTCCCGTTCCCTGCGCAGTTCCGTGACCCGCTCGACCACGCTCAGCCCGGCCCCCCGCCATCAAGCCCCTGGCGCCAAGAGCCTGCGTCATCAGGATCGGCCCATTTTCGGCATCCTGCTGATCAATCTGGCGACGGTGATCTTCACCGCCATGGACGCGATCATCAAGAGCGTGTCCGACATTTTCCCGACCGGGCAACTGGTCTTCTTCCGCAACCTGTTCGCCTTCGCGCCGATCCTCATTTTCATGATGACGCAAAGAGGTCCCGGGGGCGGCATCAGCCTGCGCACGCAGCATCTGGGCGGGCACCTGATGCGCGGCCTGTTCGGCGTGTCGGCGATGTATTGCTATTTCCTGAGCTACAAATTGCTGCCGCTGTCGGAGGCGATCGCGCTCGGCCTCTCCGGCCCGATCTTCCTCACCGTTCTGTCGATCCCGTTCTTAGGGGAGAAGGTCGGCATCCGCCGCTGGTCCGCCTGCATCGTCGGCTTCCTCGGCGTGCTGGTGATGACCAGACCCGGCGCGGGCGTGTGGCAAAGCGCTGCCCTGGTGCCGCTGCTGGCTGCGGTGTTCTATGCCCTCGCCATGATCTCCATCCGCCGCCTGACCGGCACGGAGCGCAGCGGCACCATCGTGTTCTATTTCACCGCCTTCGCCACCCTGGCCGGCCTCGTCACTTTGCCGCTCGGTTTCGTCTGGCCGGAGCTGGCCTGGACCTGGCCGTCCGATTGGCAGTTCTGGGGCATCGTGATCCTGATCGGCTTGATGGGCGGCGTGGGGCAGATCCTGATCACCATCGCCTTCCGCTGCGCGCCGGTCTCGGTCGTGGCGCCGTTCGATTACATGGCGCTGGTCTACGGCTTCATCCTCGGCTTCATGTTCTTCTCCGAGGTGCCGGACGCCTACCTGATCGTCGGCGGCCTGATCGTGGTGATGAGCGGCATCTACATCGTCCACCGCGAAACCGTGGTCGCGCGCCAGCGCCACAAGGCGCAGCCTGCGCCGGCTTTGCCGCCGGAGGCGTAGGAACGATCCGCCTAGTCTAAGTGCCCGGCCGCTCATCCTGGCCAAGCGATGCCCGGTGCGCCGCGAGGTCGCGGCGGAAAGCTTCGGCGTCGCCGTAATCCTCGAAGCCGGCATAGCGGGCATGGGCGCCGATGGTGCGGCGTGCGTGCTTGATCGGGCACCAATATTCCTCGGTCCGCGACGCGATCTCGCGCACATAGGCGATCAAGCCGTTGGCATAGGAACAATAGGCGCAGTTCAGTTTCTCGAGTGCGTTGAGATAGGCCAGGTGATGGCGGTCGAAGACCAGGTAATCGCCGCGCCGCACCTTGGCGATGCCATAGACCGGAAAGCAGACCGCCTGGTAGAGGCTGACGAAGAGATCGAGCAGCACCAGGGGAATGATCACGGCATAGATCGCCGGCGCGGTGATCACCACCAGCGGCCGGGCGTTGGCGACATAGCTGGCGAGGCTGACCTGCAACTCGCGGTGGCGGCGCAGCAGCTCCGCTTCGAAGACGACGCGGCCGCGTTCCAGCCCGACCTGCAATTTGGCCCGCTGCCGGGCCATCTCCGCGTCGAGCTCGCTTTCGAGCGCCTTGATGCGATCGATCAGCGCGGCGATCTGCGGGTTCATCGAAAGCTCCTTCCGCGAGTTCCGGATGCCCCAGACTAGCATGGGCACGGACAGAGTGTGCCGATCAACGACCCGGCCCTACACCTTGCCGTGGATCGCGCCTATGATGCGCGGCCTTTTGACCGGGGCATGAGCGGAGCCCGGACAATTGTTGGGGACAATCGGGGGTAATCGTTTGGGGGATCATCGTTTGTTGGGCAGGCGTTTGTGGGGCTGGGGCATTCTTCTGATCATGGGGGCGGCGTGGGGCCTGTCCTTTTCGCTGGCGCGGATCGCTGCCAGCGCCGGCATCCATCCTTTCAGCATCACCTTCTGGGAAGCGCTCGGCGCCGGCACGGCCCTGATCCTGGTCTGCGCCTTGCGCCGCCGCCGGATTCCGTTGAGCCGCGAGCTGCTGGCGCTTTACCTGGTGTCGGGCGCCCTGGGCATGGTGGTGCCGAACGCGATCTTCTTCTACGCCGCGGCGCATGTGCCGGCGGGCGTGCTGTCCATCTCGCTCGCCGTCATTCCGATGATCACCTTCGTCGTCTCGGCGGCCCTGCGCCTGGAGCGGTTCGCCTTCGGCCGCGTCGCCGGAGTCCTGTTCGGCATCCTCGCCATCGTGCTGCTGGTCGGGCCGCAGCAGAGCCTGCCCGATCCGGCGCAACTGCCCTGGGTGCTGGCCTGCGTGGGCGCCGCCGCCTGTTATGCCGGCTTCAACATCATGGTCGCATTGTGGAAGCCGCGCGGCGCCACCTCGCTCACCACCACCACCGCCTTGTTCAGCGCGGCGGCGGCGCTGCTGGTGCCGGTCATGGCGGCGACCGGCAGCTTCGTGCTGCCCGGCTGGCCCTGGACCGAGGTGGAATGGTCGTTGCTCGGGCTTGGCCTGATCAATGCCGTCGCCTTCTCGCTCTTCGTCTATCTGATCGACACCGCCGGCCCGGTCTTCACCAGCCAGACCTCGAACCTTGTGACCTTGTTCGGCGTGCTGTGGGGCATCGTCATTTTCGGCGAGCAGAATTCATCCTGGGTCTGGCTGTCGCTCGCCACCATGATGCTGGCGATCACGCTGGTGACGCCGCGCCGGGCGGAGACGGCGCCGGCCTAGGGCAGGGGCAAGGCGCGCGGCGGCACCGGCGAAGATTGCACGATGGAGGTCGTGGTCTGGCCGTAGGCGAGGAACTTGTCGAGCAGCCCATCCAGCTCGTCGAGGTCGCGCAGATAGAGCCGCATCAGGAAGCAATCCTCGCCGGTGATGCGGTGGCACTCCGTCACCTGCGGCATGGCCTGCGCCAGCTTGGCGATCTTCGGCAATTGCCCGGGCATCGGCCGCACGCGCACCAGGATGGCGATCGGATAGCCGAGCGCCTTGGGGTCGAGCTCCACCCGCCAGCCTTTGATGACGCCCGCCTCCTCCAGCCGCAGCAGCCGCTCCCGCACCGCCGGCGCCGACAGCCCCACGCGCCGCGCCAGCGTGGCGATGGAGGCGCGCGGAGTCTTCATCAGGACCGCCAGCAGCTTCCGATTGCGATCGTCGAGGAGAAGCTTCGAAACGGACATTTTTCGGGCCCCAGGCTTTCGAAATGAAAACGCTTCCTCGATTCTACCTTCCTTGACTTATGGCGGCAATTCGCCATCGGCGCCACACTCTCGACCGTCACCCGGCCTTGAGCCGGGGCCCATTTGCGTGTCGCAAGGACCGGCGTGACTGGCGTCCGTTCGTGCGGATGAATGGATTCCGGCTCCCGATGACGAAGGAGAAGCAGGCCCGCTCGATCTGGTCATGGTCGGACTTGGTCCGACCATCCACGAGTTTCTGGGGGCAGAATCGCGCGGTTGCAAGCGCACTCGTGGATGGTCGTGCCAAGCACGACCATGACGGTCGAGGAGTGACTCATTGAATGGACTGATCTATTGAAAGCAGCAACACCCCTCCCCCATCGCATCCCGCCGCACGCCTATTTCGCCGTCAGCGCTGTGTTCCATTATCTCGGCCCGTCTTTCGCGGTGCTGTTGTTCGCGGCGATCGAGCCCTTGGGCGTGGCGTGGCTGCGCATCGCCAGCGCGGCGGTCGTCTTCGCCCTGTGGCGGCGGCCGATCGCCTATCTGCGCGCGGCATCGAAGGCCGAGCGGCTGTTGCTGCTGGCCATGGCCGCGACGCTCGCGGCGATGAACGCGGTCTTCTACCTCGCCATCGACCGCCTGCCCCTGGCGACGGTCGGCGCCATCGAGTTCGTGGGCCCCATCGTGCTGGCGCTGGCCGGGCTGCAGGACCGCGCGGCCCGGCGGCGCAACATCCTGGCCCTGGCGCTGGCCGCCGCGGGCGTGCATCTGCTGACCGATGCGCGCTGGGT
>DASZQC010000620.1:0-2450 GCA_035549815.1 Dongiaceae bacterium | reverse complement strand
CCGGCATCCAGTACAAGGTCGGCAAGTATCCGTTCCTCGCCAATTCCCGCGCCAAGGCCAATGCCGACATGGACGGCCAGGTGAAGATCCTGGCCGACGCGACGACCGACCGCGTGCTCGGCGCGCACATCGTCGGCCCGGATGCCGGCAACCTGATCCACGAAGTCGCCATGGCGATGGAATTCGGCGCCTCGTCCGAGGATGTCGCCCGCACCTTCCACGGCCACCCGACCTTGAACGAAGCAATCAAGGAAGCGGCGATGGCGGTGACGGGCAAGCCGATCCACATCTAGCAGCGCGCTGAATGGCTGATCTGTGGGAACTTCGCGTCCGGCTGTTGTTGTCGATCCAACGCGCCTTGCTGGGGCACGCGACACCGAACATCCGCGCCGTGACGGCCGCGGTCGACGAGAGCAACATCACCTTGCGCTGGATCATCGACGGCGCGATGGCGGATGACCTTGAGGATGACCTCAGCGCGGCGGGCGCGGAGGTCGGCGCCGACTTTGACTCCCATCAGATCGCGCAGGAGTTCCTGCGCTGCGATGCGCCACGTCCGATGGACGAGTTCCACCTGGAGCAACTGGCTTATCTGCGCAAGGAGTGAGCCGCCTCATCTCAACTCCCTCCCCCGGAACGGGGGAGGGCAGGGGTGGGGGCAGCGAGCGAGGATTGGTGGGCACTGGGGCGCGGCTGCCCCCTCCCTAACCCTCCCCCGTTCCGGGGGAGGGGATACAAGCGAGCGGCTTTTACGGCGCCGCGTGCTTCTGCAGATACGCCTTCGCGAACGCGCCCCATTCCGTCAACGCGCCGCTCGGGCGGCGCAAATTGGGGCCGTAATCGGGGTTCCAGCACCAAGCGGTCGATGACAGGCCGCGCTCGTCCATGAAGGCGGTGAAGGGCGTGCCGAACTCTTCCGCGGTGCCCGCCCAGTGCTGCGGCGCGCCGGGCTCGAAACCCCATTCGGTGACGATGACCGGCTTCACCGCTTCCAACCCGTCCAGCGTGTCGGACCATTCCTCCGGTGGGATCTCGCCATAGACATGCCAGGTATAGGCGGTCTGTTCGTCGGGCAGCAGCGAGTCCTTGAGGCCGCGCAGGTTGAAGGCCCAGACGGGCGGCGCGGCGAGGATGATGTTGCGGTTGCCGGTGGCGCGGATCGCGTCGGTCAGCACACGCCAATAGGGGCGGTATTTCTTCCAGTAGGACAGGTCGCCGCCTTCCTCTTCCTCGCTGCCGGAGGTTGGCTCGTTCCACAGTTCGTAGAGGATGGCGCTGTCCTGGAACTGCGCCGCGACGGTCATCCAGAAATCCATCGCCAGGGTGAAGTTCGAATCGTAGTAGTCGGTCTTGGTGTCCGGCTTGGTGACGTCGAAATATTCCAGCGCGTAGCCGTCGGGAAAGCCGATCACGTGGTAATCGATGATCACGTAGAGCCCGGCGGCGCGGGCCTGCTGCACGTGCCGCTGCAGCGTGGCGAGCGCGTCCTTCTTCTTGTCGCGCCAGGTGCCGGGATGGATCGACAGGCGCACCACGTTGGCGTGCCAATCTTTCGCGATCTCCGGGTACGGATCGGCGGCGGGCAGATCCGTCACATCGCCCATGGCCACACCGCGCAGGATGACGGGTTGGCCGTTCTCGACGAACTGGTGGCCCGACACTTCCAGCGCCAGCGCGGAAGCGGGACAGAGCGCGATGAGCAGGAGGATGAGGCGGATCACATCCTATCGGTCTGCAGCGACATCACCACCAATCCGTCTACCACTTCGCCGCCCAGGCGACGATAGAAATCGAAGGCCAGCTTGTTGGGCTGGTAGACGTTCCATTCCAGGCGCTCGCCGCCCCAGGCGCGGCAATCGGCGGCGCAGCGCGCCATCAAGGCCTTGCCGACGCCCTTGCGCCGGGCATTGGGGCCGACCCACAGGTCGCAGATGAAGAACAGGCGCTGCGCCACGTCGACATTGTAGCCGGTGCAATAAAGCAGGTAACCGAGCGGGCCGCTGTCATCCTCGGCGATATAGCCGGCAAAGGCCGGCTGCGGGCCGAAGCCGTCCATGAGGTATTTCGCCTTGGTGAAATGCTGGGCCTGTGAATCCGGATCGCCCATCGCCGCCAGATAGGCGACGAACGCGGCATTCATGGCGATGACCGCGTCGGCATCCTCGGCGGTCAGGGTGCGGATGGTAAGGCTCATGCGATGGCTCCCGGACTGGAGCCGTCTGAATGACACGAGAGCGCCCAGGCTGCCAATGCTCTTGGCGTATTTACCTTTTCGCGCGCGGATGGGCGGCGCTGTAGACCGAGAGCAGGTGCTGCGCATCCACCTCGGTGTAGCGTTGGGTGGTGGAGAGCGAGGAATGGCCCAGCAGCTCCTGGATCCCGCGCAGGTCGGCGCCGGCACCCAGCAGGTGGGTGGCGAAGGAATGGCGCAAGGCATGCGGCGTCGCCGT
>DASZQC010000619.1:0-9965 GCA_035549815.1 Dongiaceae bacterium | reverse complement strand
CGCTGGGCATCACCCTCTACCAGGGCCGCCTCATCGACGGCATGCTGCCGCTGGGTAGAAGCGCGCCGGCGCGCAGTTAGTTTCTCTCTCGGCCAATAAACTCTGTCGTCATGGGCGGACTTGGTCCGACCATCCACGAGTTTCTATGGGCAAGACGGAGTGGCTGCGGGCAAATTCGTGGATGGTCGTGCCAAGCACGACCATGACGAATGAAATGTGCCGAATACCTGGGCACACTAGGCCCGCAGACCTTTAAGCTCTGGGGGCGTATTTCGCCAGGATCCGCTGCAGGGTGCGGCGGTGCATCCTGAGGCGCCGCGCGGTTTCGGAGACGTTGCGGTCGCATTGCTCGAACACGCGCTGGATATGCTCCCAGCGCACCCGGTCGGCGGTCATCGGCTGTTCGGGCGGCGGCGGCAGAGCGGTCTTGTCCTCCAGCAGCGCCGCCTCGACCTGGTCGGCGTCGGCGGGCTTGGGCAGGTAATCCGCCGCGCCGTGCTTGATGGCGGAGACCGCGGTGGCGATGTTGCCGTAGCCGGTCAGGATGATGACCCGGCAATTCGGATTGGCGGCGCGGATCTCCGAGACGATGTCGAGGCCGCTGCCGTCGGTCAGCCGCAGATCGACGACGGCGTAGTTCGGCGCCTCGCTCTTGGCCGCGGCGATGCCGGTGGCGACGCTTTCCGCCTGGCGCACGGCGAAGCCGCGCTTCTCCATCGCCATGGCGAGGCGCTGGCGATAGACGGTGTCGTCGTCGACGATCAGCAGGCTCTTTTGCACTTCAGTCATGGTCGAAAGCACTCCTTGGCCAGGCGACGCGCGCTTCGGCGCCGCCATAATCGTGATTGCGGAAACTGACCGTGCCGCCGGTGCGCTCCAGCAGGTTCTGGGCGATGAAGATGCCGAGGCCCATATGATCGCCCTGGCGCTGGCCCTGGTCCAGCCCTTCCGAGGCGGTGGAGAGATACGGATCGCCCAGCCGGCGCAGCACATCCTGCGGGAATCCCGGCCCGTCATCGGTGACGGTGATGGCGATTTGCGCCTTGGTCCAGGCGATGGTCACCTTCACCTCTTCGCGCGCGAACTCGATGGCGTTCTGCAGCAGGTTGCCGAGGCCGTGCATGATCTCCGGCCGGCGCGGCAGCAGCGGGTCGCGCGGCTCACTGGGATCTGGCAGCAGCTCGATGCGCAAGGCCACATGCGGCCTTGCGTGCGGCGCGGCCGCCAGCTCGACCAGCAGGCCGGCGGGCAGCACGTTGAAATGATCTTTGTTCTGGTCCGGGCGGCGCGATAGCTCCGCCAGGATCTCGCGGCAGCGTTCGCTCTGGCTGACCAGGAGTTCGACGTCGGCGCGCTGCGAGGAGTCCGCCGGCAATTCGTGCGCCAGTTCCTTCGCCACCAGCGAGATGGTGCCGAGCGGCGAGCCCAGCTCATGCGCCGCCGCCGCCGCCAAGGCGCCCAGCGAAGACAGCCGCTGCTCGCGGTCCAGGGCCGCCTGCGCCGCCGCCAGCGCGTCGGACAGGCGCCGCGATTCCTCGGCGACGCGATGCACATAGAAGGTGAGGAAGATGATGGCGAGGATCAGCGCCGTGGCGAGCGCCGCGATGAACAGGTCGGCGACCTGGAACTCGCCGTCGATCCAGGGCAGCGGCTGGTGCACGACAGCGAGCAGCACGATGCAGAACGCCGCCAGCACCGACAGGCTGATGGTGCTGCGATGCGACAAGGCCGCGGCGGAGACGGTGACCGGCGCCAGGATCAGCACCGAGAACGGATTGTGCAGCCCGCCGGTCATATAGAGCAGCACCGCGAGCTGGATGATGTCGAAGGCGAAATAGAGCGCCGATTCCCGGTCGGTCAGCCGCTCCGACTGGTGGCGGCGCAATTGCACGGCCAGCGTCGCCACGGCCAGCGCCGCGACGGTCAGCCCGGCCCAAAGGATGGGCAGCGGGAAACCCAATCCATAATAGACCACCAGCAGGGTGACTGCCTGGCCCGCCACGGCGACCCAGCGGATGACCAGGACGGTGCGCAGCCGCACCCGGCCGAAGGCGCGGGTCGGCGGCCTGCTATCGGCGGAAACCGGCATGTCTGCGGCAATCTGGCTCATCATTGGGCTCCTGGGCCCGGACTATCGCCGCCGCGACGACGCGCCGCAAGGGATGGATTGTCGCGCTGATTAACGCGCGGAATCAGGTCTCTATGCGCCCGGAGAGGGCCTTGCGCAGCGCCGCCGGCTTCAGGCCGGGTGCTGCGACCTCGGTGGCGCCGGCGATCCGCGCCAGGCGGTGCACGGCCTGGCGCAGCGCTTCGGGCGGCACTGGCCGCACCAGCTCCAGCCCGACGATGCGCCAGACATCGCCGTCCTTCTTGGCGTCGATCAGCCCGGCGAATTCGTGCCGGTAGAGGATGGGCATGGCGAAATAGAAGCGCCGCTGCGCCTGCGGCGTATAGGCCTCGAACTTGTAGGTCACGCCGAACAATTCGGTGAAGCGCCGCCGGTTGAACAGCAGATTGTCGAGCGGCGGGATGATGCGCACGATGTCGTCCACCACTGGCAACGGTTTCGCCAGATCCTCGGCCAGCGCATAAAGCGCCTCGCCATTCTCGGCGCGGGCGAAGGGCGCCTCCACCAGCAACCCGCTCTTGATCGCGGCGTCGACCGCCTTGCGCCCGTCGGCCATGCCGCCGCGCCAGGTGCCGATGTGATGCGCGGTGCGCTCGGTCAGTTGCCGGTGCGTGCCGAGCTTCAGCACATGCGCGGCGCTCCTGGCGAAGAAGGCGAGCTCCTCGCGCCGCTTCGGCTTGTGCGTCTCCAGCAATTCCGGCGCCACCCGCTCGGTCAGATCGAACAGGCGATGGAAATGCTTGCTGCGCCCGCTGATCTGCACCTCGCCGACATAGAACAGGTATTCCAGCGCCTTGGTCGTCTCCTTGATGGTGTTGAAGCCGCCGATCACGCGCTCGGACTCGAGATCGGCGGGGGAAAGCGGGCCTTCCTCGCGGATCCACGTCTTCACCTTGCGCATCAGCGGCCGCATTTCTTTCAGCCGCTCGGGATTCCGGATGGCGTTGTGGAAGTCCTTGATGAACCAGGGCAGCCAGTCGCGCCGCGTGGCGAATTGCGGGTAGTGCGTCTCCAGCATCCCGCGATCTTGATAGAACAGGCGGTAGAGATCCTCGATCGGCGCGTCGGTGCGCGCGGCCCAGGCGATCTCGTGATTGCGCAATCCGTTCACGCGGATGGAATCGATCTGGATCATGCCCAGCGCGCGCGCTTCCTCCGCCGCCTTCTCCGGCGCCCAGAGCGGCCCGCTCAGGCCCAGGTTGCCAAGGACAAAGGCGCGCGCCGCGGCGGTGTCGTGCTTGGTTCTTTCAGTCATGAACTTGGTGACCTAACTCTCTACGTCATTGCCGGCTTGTCCCGGCAATCCATGCACCGCCGAAGCTTGCGCTGAGATTGAATGGATCACCGGGACAGGCCCGGTGATGACAGGAGTGTTTTGGGCGACGCAAAGGAGACGCCTATTCCTTGTCGCTGACACCGGCCTCGGCGAAGGTCGCCATGCCGGCATGGCACAAGGCGGCCGCGCGCACGATGGGGATGGCGAGCGCGGCGCCGGACGCCTCGCCCAGCCGCATGCCGAGATCGAGCAGCGGTTTCTTGCCGATCTTGTCCAGCAGCCGGCGATGGCCCGGCTCCGCCGAGCAATGCGCCACCAGGCAATGATCCAGCGCGTTCACGTCGGATTTGAGCAGGATGCTGGCCGCCGCCGTCGAGGCGAAACCGTCCAGCAGCACCGGCACGCGGGCGATGCGCGCCGCCATCACCGCGCCGGCGATCGCCGCCAGCTCATGCCCGCCGAGACAGCGCATGATCTCGAACCCATCGCGGAAGGCGCCGCGATGCCGCGCCAGCCCCTGGTCGATCACCTCGGCCTTGCGCGTCAGTTGCGCGCCTTTCACACCTGTCCCAGGCCCGGCCCAATCCGTGCCGGTGCCGCCGAACAAAGCGGCGGCGATGGCGGAGGCGCTCGTGGTGTTGGCGATGCCCATCTCGCCCACGCACAGCAGATCGACGCCGGGCTCCACGCTCATCATGCCGTAGGCCATGGCGCGCGCGGTCTCTTCTTCGCTGAGCGCCGGCCCCTGGGTGAAATCCTTGGTCGGCTGGTCCAGGCACATCTCATAGACGCGCAGATCGGCGTCGGCATTCTTGCAGAGCTGGTTGATCGCGGCGCCGCCGCCCTGGAAGTTCAGCACCATCTGCTGCGTCACTTCCTTCGGGTAGGCGGAGACGCCGAGATCGGCGACGCCATGGTTGCCGGCAAAGACCGCGACGCGCGGATGGTTGACCTGCGGTGGATGCTTGGCCTGCCAGGTGCAAAGCCAGGCCGCGATCTCCTCCAGGCGTGCCAGGGCGCCGGTCGGCTTGGTCAATTGTCCTTCACGCTCAGCCGCCCGGGCGGCGCTGGCCAGGTCGGGGCCCGGAAACTCCGCCACGATGCGGCGGAATTCGGCGAAACTGGCGGCGGATTGCGTATCCAACATTGGCTCCAGCGGGTTATTTGGCTATGAGTGTCGCCCCGAAGATGAGGCCCGGCGGCGGCGATGTTCTGCACCTTCGTGCCACCGGTGTAAACTGGGCTTCGGACGAGGTTTCACAGGTGGCGCAGCGCCCATGAATGACAGCATGGAATCTCCCCCCGGCAGCCAGTCTTCCGCTCCGTCTTCCAAGGGCGCTTCCGGCCCTTCGTCCGGCGCCGGCCAAGGCTCGGCCCCCAATAGCTGGGGCGTGGCCGCCCTGGCCCGCGACATCCGCTTCGTCCTCAGCTTCTTCACTCGGCTGCCGGTCAAGGCGCCGGTTGAGGGCGGCGATTTGGCCCAAGCAAATTTGGCCGGGGCCGCGCGCGCCTTCCCCATCGCCGGGCTGGCGGTCGGTCTGGTCGGCGCGTTGATCTATTTTCTGGCCGTGAAGCTGGACCTCTCTGGCCTGCTGGCGGCGCTGCTTGCCGTGGCCGCGACGGTCATTGTCGCCGGCGCCCTGCACGAGGATGGCCTGGCCGATTTCGCCGACATGCTGGGCGTGCGCGGCGACCGCGCCCGCAAGCTGGAGGTGATGCGCGACAGCCGCATCGGATCCTACGGTGTGCTGGCGCTCGGCTTTGCCGTCGCCATCAAGGTCGGCGCCCTGGTCGGCCTGGGCGAGCCGCGTCTGGTCGGTGGCGCGCTCGTCGCCGCGCATGTGATGGGGCGCGCCGTGCTGCCGGTCATCATGCGCTCGCTGCCGCTGGCGCGCGCCGACGGCCTCGCCCATGGCGCCGGCAAACCGACCAGCGCCGGCATGTACCAGGCGCTCGGACTTGGCCTGCTGCTCTCGGCCTTCGCCGTCGGGCCGGGCGCTGCTTTGGTTTCGCTGGTGGTCGGCGTGGTCGCCGCCTATCTCGTCTCCGAGATCGCGCGGCGCCAGATCGGCGGCTATACCGGCGACGTGCTGGGGGCCGCGCAAGAGGTGGCGCAGCTCGCCATCCTCATCAACATCGTGTCCCTATCCTGATCATGACGGTGTCGTGATGCACAAGGTGACGCGCTGGTGGTGGGTACGGCATGCGCCGGTGATCGGCGTCAATGGCCGCATCTACGGGCAGGATGATCTCGACTCCGATTGCGGCAACGACGCGCAGTTCAAGTTGCTGGCCGGCACCCTGCCGCGCGACGCGGTGTGGCTGGTCTCGCACCTGAAGCGCACGCACCAGACGGCGTCCGCGATCTTCGCCGCGCGCGTGGCGGAGACCGCACCCGCGCCCGTGATCCTCAGCGACCTGGCGGAACAGCATTTCGGCGACTGGCAGGGCCTCACCTATGCCGAGCTGGAGGCGCGACGCGACGGCGCCTATCATCGCTTCTGGCACGCGCCGGCGACCGAGCGGCCGCCGAACGGCGAAAGCTTCGAGGATGTGGTGCGCCGCGTGGGGCAGGCGATGGCGCGTATCACCAGCGAACATGCGGGCCACGACATCGTCGCCGTCACTCATGGCGGCACCATCCGCGCCGCGCTCTCGGTGGCGCTGGGCATCGAGCCGGAGCGCGCGCTGGGCTTCGCCGTCGACACCTGCTCGGTCACGCGCATGGATCACTATGCCCCGGACCCTGAAATGCGGGCGACCCAGGGCGCCAGCTGGCGCATCGTCGCGGTCAATCAGCATCCGGATGCCCTTATTCGTTGACAGGTTTGTGAAACGAGACCGGCCGGTAGCGCGGCCCTGCGCCATTGCGTCGCCATACTTGGCTGGCTATCTGTTGTAGGAAACACACAGGATCGAGTCGCGCTCCCCGCATGGCCGCGACCGATGACATCTCAGGAGATCGAACCCATGGATCTGACGCGCCGCACCCTGCTTGCCGCCGCCGCCGCGACACCCGCTGCGGCGTTGGGAACACGTTTCGCGCAGGCGCTGACGCCGCAGCAGGAGCTGATCGAGAAGTCGCGCCTCACTTTCGAGAAGCTGATCACCTCGGTCGAGTTCGGCGAGCTGCCGGGCTACACCAAGAACGCCAAGGCGATCATGATCTTCCCGGAGCTCTACAAGGGCGGCTTCATCCTGGGCGCCGAGGGCGGGCGCGGCGTGCTCGCGGCGCGCGGCGCCGGCGGCTGGAGCCAGCCGGCCTTCTATACTTTGGCGGCGGGCAGCCTGGGCCTGCAGATCGGCGGCCAGGTCAGCGAAGTGGTGCTCACCATCATGAGCGACAAGGCGCTGAATTCCGTGATCAACGACCAGCTCAAGTTCGGCGGCGACATGGCGATCGCCGTGGGTCCGATCGGCAAGGGCATCGGCGCCGACACCACGACGAATTTCCAGGCCGACGTCTATTCCTTCGCCAAGACCGCCGGCCTGTTCGGCGGCGTCTCGTTCGAGGGCGCCGGCATCCTCAAGGACAATGAATGGAACGCGGCCTATTACGGCCAGGGCGCCACGCCGAAGGGCATCGTGGTCGAGGGCAAATACAAGAACCCGAACACCAACGGCCTGCTGAGCAGCCTGTCGGCCTACTAAGGTGGGCGGCTTATTGATCGTTTGAGACTTCGAGGGGCGGGATGAATTCGGTCTGGACACGGCGCGCGCTGATCTCGCTGCTGCTGGCGGCGTTGATCCTGTGCGGCATCCTGCTGTTCAAGCTCTATCAGCAGCATTTCATCGGCGACGGCAGCACCGGCACCGCCGATGTCGGCGGCCCGTTCGAACTGGTGAACCAGGACGGCGCCACGGTCACCGAGAAGGACTTCGAAGGTCAGCTCCTGCTGATCTATTTCGGCTTCACCTTCTGCCCCGACGCCTGCCCGACCGCGCTCGGCGTCATGTCGGCGGCGATCGAGAAGCTGGACGTGGCGGGCGAGCGGGTGACGCCGATCCTGATCTCCATCGACCCGGCGCGCGACACGCCGCAGGCGCTGAAGGATTATGTCGGCAACTTCCATCCGCGCATGGTGGGCCTCACCGGCACCGACGAGCAGATTGCCAAGGTCGCCAAGGAATATCGCGTCTTCTATCAGAAGGCCCCCGGCGCCACCGGCGAGGATTACCTGATGGACCACTCGACGCTGATCTATCTGGTGGGGCCGGACGGCAAGTTCCTCACCTATTTCGGCCCGCAGGCCACGCCGGACGAAGTGGCCGAGGCGATCCGGAAGTTTCTCTGACGTAGACCCTCAAATAATCCGTCATTGCCGGGTTTATACCGGCAATCCATGCAACATCGCGGCCGGCGCATCACCGGGACTTCGCCGGGTGATGACGATTGAGTGAGGTGGTTCCTATTCGCGCCGCCCGCCTATTTCTGCAACGCTGCCCCGCCGTTCCTGCATCGCTGCCCAATCTTTCATCAGACAAAAGTATAGTTGCGCGGGATTCCCGGGGTTCGTAACGTCTGGGCAACCTTCTGTGGGGGAAGCTGGGTTTTGAGCCGAGTCGCCGACGCCTATTGAGGCGGGAAGAGGCGGCGTGCGGTACAGACGAAGGAACGGGCGCAAGCCATGCTCTATCAAGCGATCGAGGCGCAGTACGCCAGCCTGACGCCGGCGCGCATGACCGCGCGGCTGATGCATCAGATGCTGACGCATCCCTGGCTGCCGCAATCCTACATGACGCCGAGCCGCGCCGTCGCCGCCTGGTTCGAATTGTTCGACCGTGTGACCGAGAACCGGCGCAAGCCCGCCTTCGGCCTGGATGAGGCGATCGTCGGCGGCGAGACGGTGAAGGTCGAGCAGGTCATCGTCGCCGAGCATCCGTTCTGCAACCTGGTGCATTTCGCCCGCGCGCTGAACCGCCCGCACAATGATCCGCGCGTGCTGGTGGTGGCGCCGATGTCCGGCCATCACGCGACCCTGCTGCGCGGCACGGTCGAAACCCTGCTCCCCCGCCACGACGTCTACATCACCGACTGGATCGACGCGCGCATGGTGCCGCTGGCCAAGGGCGGCTTCGATCTCGCTTCCTACATCGACTACGTGGTCGACTTCCTGCGCGTGCTGGGTCCCGGCACGCATGTGATGGCGGTGTGCCAGCCCTCGCCGCCGGTGCTGGCCGCGATCGCCCTGATGGCCGCGGCGAACGATCCCGCGGTGCCCGCCAGCATGACGCTGATGGGCGGCCCGGTCGACACGCGCAAGAGCCCGACCCTGGTCAACCAGATGGGCATGAGCCAGGATCTGAGCTGGTTCGAGCGCAAGGTGATCGATCTGGTGCCGCCGCATTATCCGGGCGCCATGCGCCGGGTCTATCCGGGCTTCCTGCAACTGGGCGGCTTCATGTCGATGAATCCCGGCCGCCATGTCGCCTCGCACCTGGAATTCTTCAACCACCTGGTCGAGGGCGACGGCGACAGCGCCGCCGCGCATCGCCGCTTCTACGACGAATATCTCTCGGTCATGGACCTGTCGGCGGATTTCTACCTCGACACCATCCGCCACATCTTCCAGGACCATTCGCTGGCCGAAGGCGCCTTCACCCATCGCGGCGAGTTGGTGGAGCCGCGCGCGATCACCAAGACCGCGCTGATGACCATCGAGGGCGAGCTGGACGACATCTCCGGCCTTGGCCAGACCAAGGCGGCGCACGATCTCTGCACGGCCATTCCCAGCGCCGCGCGCCGTCACCTGGAGCAGGCGGGCGTCGGCCATTACGGCATCTTCAACGGCCGCAAATGGCGCCAGTCGATCTATCCGGCCTGGGCTGATTTCATCCGCGCCGTGCGATAGTCTCTTCCCCGCGTTCGAAGGGGGAGGGGCGCATGTCCCGTACGGCAAGCTGTTCCTGCGGCCGGCTTTCGGTGACCCTGGAGGGCGAGCCGCCCTTCGTCGCCGTGTGCCATTGCTACGAGTGCCAGAAACAGACCGGCAGCGTGTTCGGTGCCTGGACCTATTGGCCGAAAAGCGCCTGCATCGCGATCAGGGGCGAGGCCAAGCTCTATCGCCGCATCGCCGACTCGGGGCGCTGGGTCGACAATTACTTCTGCCCCCATTGCGGCAGCTCGCTCTATTCCTATGCCGCGTTCGCGCCCGACGATATCTGCGTCGCCGTCGGCAATTTCGCCGACCCTTCCATGGCGCCGCCCGCCATGGCGGTGTGGGAGGAATGCCGGCATCCCTGGGTCGCGCTGCCGGCCGCGTGCCAGCGCTTTGCCCGGGACTCCGAGCCGCCGGAGGTCGCGTAGGCGGGCGGGCGGCGGCGATTGCCTTCCACTCTGCGATCCGACAGACTTCGGATCATCGCCGTACGCCAGTGGCATGGGGGCAGGCGTGTCAGAACCCGACCAGGATAAAGGCGGACCGACCCGGCACGAGCGGCTGAAGACCCGGCTGCTCAACAACTGGGCCGTGGCGCTGCTGCTGATCGGCGGCGGCGCTATCGTCTATGTGGCGGGGCTGGCCGATGCCGTGCAGCGGCTGATCGAGAAATTCTGGCCGG
>DASZQC010000618.1:0-6690 GCA_035549815.1 Dongiaceae bacterium | reverse complement strand
CAATCAGCAAGCCTGTTCCTGGCCGGGCGCGGGCTCGAAGGGCTCGGCTTCGCCATCTGCGCCATCGCCGGGCCGGCGATCGCCGCGCAATCGGCCTCGCCGCGCGATCTGCCGCTGGTGACCGGACTGCTCGCCGGCTGGATCCCGATCGGCCAGATCGTCGGCGCTTGGGCGGCGTGGGCGGTTCCCGATTGGCGTTTCCCATGGCTGCTCGGTCTCGGCTTCGCGCTGGCGCTGACTCTGGTCGGCCGCTTCGGCGCCCAGGCGGCGAGAAGCGCCTTGCCGCGCGAAATGCTGTCGACGCGCCAGAAGCGCCTGCTGTGGCTGGGCGGCGGCATCTTCATGCTGTGGTCCAGCCAGTATTTCGCCTTCATGACCTGGCTCACCTCGTATCTGGACCTGCGCTATGGGATGAGCCTGCGCGATTCGATCGGCGCCTACCTGCTGCCGGTGGTGGTGCTGCTCGCCTTCAACATCATCACGGGCTGGGCGCTGGGCCGCGGCCTGCCCTTGCTGCGCACCCTCATCATCGGCCTGCTGTCGCAGGCCCTGGTGTGGATCGCGGCGCCCTTCGCCGAAGGCTGGCAGGGCGTATTGCTGCTGATCGTCTATGGGATCGGCGCCGGCGTGGTGCCGACCTGCCTGTTCCAGGTGCCGCACCGCATCGTCGGCGGCGCGGCGCGCGCCGGCGCCTTTGGCATCGTCATGGCGGCGCGCAACATCGGCGTGTTCTTCGGACCGCTGATCCTGGGCGTGCTGGTCAAGGGGCCGGAGGATTGGGCGCTCGGCTTCGGCATCTTCACCGCCATCACCTTTGGCGCCATGGCGCTGGCGGTCCTGCTGCGCTATCTGATCGGCCCGCCGCATGTCGGACACGCATGAACCATCTCGCCGCCCTGTTCTCTCAGCATGACAAGACGGCCCTCGTCGCGATTGCCGCCGCGGCCTTCATCGCCTCGCTCGCCCGCGGCTTTTCCGGCTTCGGCGGCGCGCTGATCTTCGTGCCGCTGGCCAGCGCCTCGGTCGGGCCTCAGGTCGCCGGGCCGATTCTGCTGCTGATCGATTTCGTGGCGCAGTTCGCGCTGCTCAAGAACGCCTGGCGGCAGGCCAACCGGCGCGAAGTCATGGTCATGGCGCTGGGCGCGCTGGTCGGCATCCCGATCGGCGTGGCCATCCTGAAAGTCACCGACACGATCGTGCTGCGCTGGGCGATCTCGGCCCTGATCGTCGCCATGCTGGGGCTGCTGATCTCGGGCTGGCGCTATCCCGGCCAGCCGAAACGCAGCACCACCGGCATTGTCGGCTTCATCGCCGGGATCCTCAGCGGCTCGGTGCAGGCCGCCGGCCCGCCCGTCGTCGCCTATTGGCTGGGCGGTAGCACACCGCCCTTGATGGTGCGCGCCAACATTATCCTGTTCTTCTTTTGCACCTCGGTGATTTCCGGAATCACTTACCTGGCCGCCGGCCTGCTGAACGAGGAGGTGCTGTTCCTGGCGCTGGTCACCGCGCCCGGCTATGCCATCGGCATGTATCTCGGCACGCGCATGTTCGGCCTCGCCAGCGACCGCACCTTTCGCCGCGCCTGCTATCTGCTGATCGCGGGCGCGGCGTTGGTGTCGGTGCCGGCGCTGGATACCGTGCTGCGCTAGGCGGCGATCTTCGCCCGCGCGAAGCGGCCCACCCAGTTGGCGAAGGCATCGGCGAAGGTCTGCAGGAGCTGCTTGGCGGCAGGATCGGTGACGTTGTTGTCGGAATCGAACACGCCATCCTTGTAGGTGAAATAGATCTCCGGCCGGCCCAGCAGCGCGACGCCCTGGTTCACCAGGATGCTCTTCAGGTGATCCTGCGCGATGGCGGTGCCGATGGCGCCCGGCGTGGTGCCGACGATGGCGCCCGGGGTGCCGTCCCACACGCCCTGGCCGTAGGGACGCCCGCCCCAATCGATGACGTTCTTCAAGGCGGCGGAGATCGAGCGGTTATGCTCCGGCGTCACGAACAACACGGCGTCGGAGGCGGCGATCTCGTTCTTCACCCGCTGGACCGTCGCGGGAAAATTCGCCTCCAGGTCCTGGTTGTAGAGCGGCAGGTCGGAGATATCGACGAACTTCAGATCGAGCTTACCGGCGGCCAGTTTGGCGATCGCCAGGGCCAGCTTCTTGTTGATCGAATCCTTGCGCAGGCTGCCATTGATGACAGCGACCTTGGGGAGAGCCATTTCACAGTCCTTTCCGGTGGTATGCTTTTGTGCCTAGTATCGAATGGTGACTGGTATTGATTTGTAACCCAGGATGAATATGTAACCATTGCGGAAACGCGCAAGAAGGCACATGAATGACACCCAGGCACAGACTCGAAACCGCCCTGCACGTGTCGAAGGAATGACGATGAGACCCGCCAAGAAGCATATTTCCGAGAACTGCCAGGCCGTGAGCCAGGTGCTCTCCCGCGTCGGGGACAAATGGAGCGTGCTGGTCGTCTCCATCCTGGGCAAGGGCCCGATGCGCTTCAACGAGCTGAAGCGCACCGTCAACGGCGTGTCGCAGCGCATGCTGACGCTGACCTTGCGCGCGCTGGAGCGCGACGGCCTGGTGACACGCACGGTGTTTCCGTCGGTGCCGCCGCGCGTCGACTACGAGCTCACGGCGTTGGGCCGTTCGCTGCTGCAGCCGGTCTCGGCTCTCGCCGCCTGGGCCATCGACCACCGCGGCAACATCGACACCGCGCAAAAGAAATTCGACGCGAAGGCTGACGGCGCGAAGCCGCGCGGGAAGGCGGCGTAGTTCGACCGCAACTCAATCGTCATGGTCGTGCTTGGCACGACCATCCACGAGTTTGCCGCCGCCAACTCACTGCATCAGCTTGTCGTAGAGATCATCCCACGCGGGGTTGAAGTCGTTGATCAGCCGTACCTTCCAGGCGCGGCGCCACGTTTTCATCGTCTTTTCACGCTGAATGGCGGCTTCGATGGAATCGTGGCCTTCGTAGTAGACGAGATGCTTCAAGCCATAGCGCTTGGTAAAGCCGGGAACGACACCCTCTTTATGCTCGCCCACTCGTTCCGCGAGGCGCGTCGTGACACCGATATAGATCGTGCCATTTGGACGGTTGGACATGATGTAAAGCCATGCGCTGAACATGACTGACACCGTGACGCGGAAGGAAACTCGTGGATGGTCGGGCCAAGCCCGACCATGACGAATGAGTTATTGCGATGAGCAGCGAGCGCTAAGGCACCAGCCTGTAACCGCCCTGGTCCGTCACCAGGATCTGCGCCTTGCTGGGATCCTTCTCGATCTTCTGGCGCAGTCGGTAGACGTGGGTTTCCAGCGTGTGGGTCGTCACGCCGGCATTGTAGCCCCAGACCTCGCCCAGCAGCGTCTCGCGGCTGACCGGCTTCTGGCCCGCGCGGTAGAGATATTTCAGGATCGCGGCCTCTTTTTCCGTCAGGCGGATCTTCTTCTTCACCGCTTCCTCGACCAGCATCTTCACCGCCGGCTTGAACACATAGGGGCCGATATTGAGCACGGCATCTTCGCTGTGCTCGTGCTGGCGCAGATGCGCCTTCAGCCGCGCCACCAGTTCGCCCAGCCGGAACGGCTTGGTGACGTAATCATTGGCGCCGGAATCCAACCCGCGGATGGTGTCCGCTTCCCCTTCAACGGCCGTCAGCATGATGATTGGCGCGTGGATCTGCGCCTTGCGCATCTCGCGGCACAGATCGCGGCCGTCGCCGTCGGGCAGGCCGACATCGAGCAGGATGGCGTCGAACCGCCCCGCCTTGGCCTTGGCCAGGCCCTCCGCCGCGGTTGCCGCCTCCGCCGCCTCGAACTCGCCATCGAGCGTCAATTGCTCCGCGAGCGTGCGGCGCAGATTGTCGTCGTCATCGACCAGCAGGATTTTCTTTGAAGCGGCGGCCGCTTGCATCGGTCGGTATCCTCGTGCGGGACGGGTGATTCGGAACTGGAACCTGTGCCGATCCAGATAACACCCTGGTCCGATCAGGCACAAGTCCGGGCGGCTTTCGCGCGCCGCCTTGCCCGCCGCCCGGGCGGTCCGGCACAGATGTTAACCACTTGAACCGGCTGAAAAATGGGGCCTCATGCCGCAGGTCCATCGCTGTGACTTGACCCCGGTTCCAGCGAGTAGCCATATGCAGCCCATGAACAGCGACTTCCAGGCCAAGACCGCTGCCTATCGCGCCACCGTGGAGCGCTGCCTCGCCGAGTTGCGGCGCGGCGGCGCCATCGGCCTGACCAAGGGCCATGCAGCGGCCAGCCTTGCCCTCGCGGCCGAGATGGTGGAGGAGGCAAGCCTCGCCGCCCTCCAATCTGCAGCGGGGCAATCCGCCGCATCGCTCGCCAAGAACGGCGGCGCGCTGCGCCTGGTGCTGACCGTCGAGCGCGCCACCGATCTCGGCCTGATGCCGGCCGGCGGCAGCGGCCTCGCCATCGTGCGCCTGCCGGCCGAGATCGGCGCCGAAGCTTTGCGCCAGCTGGCCGACCCGACGGCGGAAAAGGCCGAGACGCCGGCGCTCAGCATCGCGCTCGCCGATGATCTGCCGATGCCGCTCGCCGAAGCCGCCATCGATCTGGCGAAGGCCGCGCGCCTGTTGCCCGCCGCTTTGATGATCGCGCTGCCCGCCAACCACGACGCGCTGACGCAGTGGGTGGACGAGACCTTCACCCTCGATTGCACCGGCCTCGCCGCGCATCAGCGCGCGCTGGCCGGCTCCCTGAAGCGCGTCGGCTCCGCCCGCGTGCCGCTTGAAGGCGCCGAAGAGACCGAGATCATCGCCTTCCGTCCCGCCGACGGCGGCAAGGAGCATCTCGCCATCGTCATCGGCCGCCCCGATCCGGCGCAGCCGGTCCTGATCCGCCTGCATTCGGAATGCTTCACCGGCGATCTCCTCGGCTCGCTACGCTGCGATTGCGGCGACCAGTTGCGCGGCGCCATCGAGACCATCGCCAAGTCGGGCTCCGGCATCGTGCTCTACCTCGCACAGGAAGGCCGCGGCATCGGCCTCATCAACAAGCTGCGCGCATACCGTTTGCAGGATGCCGGCGCCGACACGCTGGAGGCGAACCAGCAGCTCGGCTTCGGCGCCGACGAGCGCGTCTATCAGCCGGCCGCCGAGATGCTGCGCCAATTGGGCTTCACCGCCGTGCGCCTGCTCACCAACAATCCGGAAAAGCTGCACGGCCTCGAGCAATGCGGCATCCGCGTCGCCGAACGCGTGCCGCACGTGTTTCCGTCAAACGACCACAACGCCCAGTATCTGATCACCAAGGCACGCCGCTTCGGGCATATGTTCTAGGCTGGCGTCTGCTGGTCCTTCGTGGGCGGCAGCCAGAATCCGAATGTACTGGCGCAGCACACGGAAGCAAGCGCCCCGACAGCGATGATGATGACGAAGGTTCGCGGCTCCCGCCCGGGAAGGCCGAGCAGCACCAGGTAGGCTGCTGTGATCGCGGCACCGACCGGCGCCATCAGCACGACAAAGAGCGCGTGCGACGTGAGGCGAAGACGCAACGCCGCCCCCGCAAGCCCGGTGACCAAGGCCGGGATCCCGCCAAACCAGACAGCGGCCCAGATCGCGACGATCAAACCATCGTCGTGCAGAATGCCGAAATAGTGCAGCGGTGTCGCGTCGATGAAGCCGGCCAGCAAGAGGAAGAAGACGAGGCCGAGCGGCGTTCCGATCGCACCGAAGTGGACGCTGCCGGCCAACAGCATCAGGCCGTACGCGATCGCGATGGCCACGAAACGAATCCGCATGACCGTGAATCTGCTGCGACGCCGGGTCGAATTCAGGGCAGTTCTGTGGCGCTATCGGGGCACGCGGCCCGTGGCCCGATGATGCCGCTCAGGCCAGCGGATCGCGTGTCGCCTCCACCCACGCGTCGCCGCCGCAATGATCGCACGGCGCCGATAGCGCGCTGGCCGATGCCTCTTCCGTGGATCCGCATTTCCAGCACGCGTATGTCTCGCCGGCTCGCCGCTCCCCGCCGCTGACGGCGAGGCCCTTCTGCGGCGTCCATTCGTCGTAAGGTGGCAACACCGGCAGGCCTGGCTTGCAGCTTTCGTCCGGCGCGCGAAATGTGCTCACCGCGCCGGAGGGCTCGAGATAGGCGCGCTGCACCTGGCCCAGTTGCCGCACGCCTTTCTCCCGCAGCAGCATGAACAATTCCTCGCGCGAGAAACGCTCGCTGTCGATGGCCTTCAGATGCAGCTTGCCTTCCTCCACCACACAGCAGGGTTGGCCTTCCAGGAATTTCTCGACGTTCTCGGAGCGGTTCGAGAGATAGGTGACGAAGCGCGTCATCGCCACCACCACCGTCACCACCGCGAGACAATGCAGCAGCGGCACCTCGGGATAGAACATCGGGTCGCCGACGGCGGAGCCCAGCGCGATGATGATGGTGAACTCGAACGGCGAGAGCTGACCCATGCCGCGCTTGCCCATCAGGCGCAACACCAGCAGCACGTAGAGATACCTCACCACCGTGCGGAACAGGATCTCCAGGAAGAAGACCGGCGGATGGTCGCCGATGAAGATCCGGTAGAGATCGAACGTATGCGTCGCTTCTTCCATCGCAGCGCTCTCCTGTCTGGCCGTCGCGTCGCGCGACGGAACCTCAAAGACACGAGCCTGGCGAATGGTTCCCTGCGCGGGCTATGCCCCTTCCGCCA
>DASZQC010000617.1:0-13061 GCA_035549815.1 Dongiaceae bacterium | reverse complement strand
GCACGGATGTGGATGTGCGCTGAAAGCGCACGGATGTGGATGTGCGCTGAAAGCGCACGGATGTGGATGTGCGCTGAAAGCGCACGGATGTGGATGTGCGCTGAAAGCGCACCGGGGCGCATGTGCGGTAGATCCGGCTCCCAAGCTTGACTCTATGTGAGTCATAACTTACCGTTAGTTATGACTTACGCAATTCATGCCATGGATGTCCTGGCCGACCCTACCCGTCGGAGAATATTGGAGAAATTGCGCCAGGGGCCCTGCGCGGTGGGGGAGATCGCGGCGAATCTGCCGGTCAGCCGGCCGGCCGTGTCGCAGCATCTGAAGCTCCTGAAGGAGACCGGCCTGGTGGCCGAGCGCCGGGAGGGCACCCGGCATTACTTCACTTTGTCGGCCGAGGGGCTGGGCGAGCTGCGCGCCTATATCGACGGGCTGTGGAGCGATGCGCTGGCGGCTTTCGCCGCGCATGTCGCGACGGAACGCGCCGATGACTGACAACGTCACCACCTTCCAGATCCCACCGGTGGAGAAATCCATCCTGGTGCCCTGCGCGCCGGACCGCGCCTTCCGCGCCTTCACCGCGGAAATCGGCCAATGGTGGCCGCTTTCGACCCATTCGGTGGCGCAGGGCCAGGCGCGCGGCGTGGCGATCGAGCCGCGCATCGGCGGCCGCGTGTTCGAGACCGATGCGGCCGGCGGCGAATCCGACTGGGGCCGCGTGCTGGAATGGGCGCCGCCGCATCGCCTGGTCATGACCTGGCATCCGGGTCGCACCGCCGCCAGCGAACAGACCGTCGAAATCAATTTTGTCGCCGAGGGTGCGGATACACGGGTCATCCTGCGGCATCATGGCTGGGAAAACCTGGGTATCGAGGCCGCTCGGGCACGCGATCTCTACAATAACGGCTGGGACATGGTGCTGGCGGGCCGCTACGGAGATTTCTGTAAGCAGCTTCGCTGATTGCCCCGGTCGGATGTGATCCGAACCATCAACCGGCGGGTCGTCAGCAGTATATTAACCGCGACGCCCCAGGATATCCTCGGTTGCAGAAAGCCGGCCTCCGCCGGCCCGTTCTGCACGTCTCGCCCATTGAGTTCCGATTTGCCGCGAGGGGAAGCTGACCGCCGACAGCGCACATCGCCGGATCCTGCACGCATCCTGGATTCGCGCCGTGGATGCCTTGATGGCAGCCGACGAGCAGCGCGACGCGGCGGCGCGCGCCAATGCGACGGCGGAGGCCAAAACGCGCTTCCTGGCGGCGATGGCGCATGAGCTGAAGAATCCGCTCAACGCCATCTCCGGCTATGCGCAGTTCCTGCAAATGCTGAACCAGTCGAACCGCCCCGGTGACATGGCGCGGAGCCTGGATTCGATCGAGACGGCCAGCAAGCATTTGACGGCGCTGATCGACGACACGTTGCTGGCGGCGAAGCTGGATGCCGGCAAGACACCGCTGGAGCTGGCCGACCTCGACCTGCGCGAGGTGACGACCGACCTGGACAAGCTGGTGCGGCCGCAGATCGAAGCCGGCGGCAACCGCTTCGCCGTCCACATCGCACCCGAGGTCGGCGCCATCGTCGGCGACCGCACCAAGATCCAGCAGATCCTGATCAACCTGCTGAGCAACGCGGCAAAGTTCACGCGCAACGGCACTGTGCATCTCGATATCGAACGGCGCGACGCCGGACATGTCCTGCTGCGCGTCGCCGACACCGGCGCCGGCATGAACGCGCAGCAGCTCAAGCATCTGTTCGAGGCCTTCACCGAGATCGGCGGCCCGCGTTCGCGCGAACTGGGCGGCACCGGCCTCGGCATGTTCATCACCCGCAATCTGTGCGCGCTGCTGGGCGGCGAGATCGCCGTCACCAGCGCGCCCGGCAACGGCACGCGGTTCGAAGTGGTCCTCCCGGCGATGGCGCAGCAGGCGGAGATCGCCCGCCCGCCGCGCGACAAATTGCTGGCGATCGGCGTGCGCGAAGGCGTGCCGCATTCCGACCCGCACCTCAACACCACCGAGATCGACTTCTATTGCGCCCAGCACATGTTCGAAGGGCTGACCGCGCTGGACCGGGAAGGACAGATCGTCCCGTGCCTCGCCGTCAAATGGCGGCGGATCGACGAGGTCACCTGGGAGTTCGACTTGAAGCCCGGCGTGACCTTCCATGACGGGTCGCCGTTCGAGGCGGAAGACGTGTTGGCCAGCTTCGAACGCCTGCGCTGGATCGCGCGCGGCGGCCTCAACAACAACCAGATCCTGGCGGTGATCCGCGACCTGCGTGCCATCGACAGCCACCGGTTGCGCATCACCACGGTGGCGCCGCATCTGGCGCTGCTGTTGGATTTGGTGGAAGTCCACATCATCCAACGCCGCTTCGTGCAGGCGACGACGCTCGATTTCGATAGCGGGCGCGCCGCCATCGGCACCGGCCCGTTCCGCCAGATCGAACGCGATCCGATCGAAGTGCGCCTGGCGGCCTTCGCCGATTATCACGGCGCGCCGACCGCCTGGGCCGAGGTCGATTTCCGCCAGGTGAAGACGCGGGCCGAGAATTACGCGCAACTGGCGAAGGGCGAGATCGACCTGGTCTATGCCCTGCCGCTCGACTGGCGCTTCGATTATGCGCCGCAGAAAGCCATCGAAGGCGTCTCCGACATGGGTGCCGCGGATGCGGGCATCGCCTCGCATCCCGGCCTGATGCTGACCTTCCTGGCGCCATGTTTCCTGCCGCACCTGAAGGGCGGCTGCCGCGATGCGCAGGACCGTAACCTCGACCAGAATCCGCTGGTCGACCGCCGCGTGCGCGCGGCGCTCTCCTTCGGCATCGACCGCGATTTCATCTGCCAGGAATTGCTCGGCGGCTTCGCGCAGGCGGCGGGCGATGTCGTGCCCGCCTCGGTGTTCGGCGCCGACCCGGCGCTGTCCGCCGATCTCTACGATCCGGACCGCGCCCACGCTTTGCTGTCGGAAGCCGGCTTTGCCGACGGGCTTATCATCGAGGCGGCCTATTCCGACGACGTGCCGCCCTATCAATGGCGGGCGCTGCGCGCGGTGGAGATCATGCTGGCCGGCATCGGTGTCACGCTGCGCTGGAACATGCTGGCGCGCGACGTGCTGCACGATCATGCCAACGCCGAGCGCTACGGGCTCAAATACCAGTACTGGACCTGCTCGACCGGCGATTCCTTCTACAATCTGCAGCACCTGGTGGCGACACCGGACGAAGCGAGCGGCTACGGCGCCACCAATTTCGGACGCTATTCGTCGCTCGCCCTCGACAGCCTGATCCGTGCCGCCGACGAGGCCGACAGCGACGCGGCGCGCCTGCGGGCGCTGCGCCGCGCCGGCGCGCTCGCCATCACCGACCGCGCGATCCTGCCGCTCTATTTCCCCAACGTGACCTGGGCCTACCGCAAGGGCTACCGGCCGCTGGCCAATGCCCAGGCCGCGACCCTCGCCAAATGGGTCGTGCCGGAACGCTGACCCGACCATCTCCGCCTCCCGACCTAGCCATTAGGCCTAGCTTATTGACCGTCTGGCCTAATTGACTTTCGTTATGAGATGTATACCGTATACAAGATCACGATCCGGAAGGGCTGGCCGTTGAAACACCTGTCGATCGAGCGATCGCTGACCGACCGCGCCTACGAGGCGATCCTCGCGGCGATCTGCGACGGCGACCTGGTGTCCGGCCAGAAGGTGACCCAGGACGAACTGGCGGCGCAGCTCAACGTCTCGCGCCAGCCGGTGATCCAGGCCCTGCTGCTACTGAAGATGCAGGGCTTCGTGCGTGAATCCGGCAAGCGCGGCATCGTCGTGGCGCCGCTGGAGCCGGGATCCATCGTCCATCTCTATGAAGTGCGCAGCGCGCTGGACGGCGCCGCCAGCCGGGCCGCGGCCTTGCGCGGCCGGGTCGAGGCCAAGATGTGGGGCCCGCAATTGATCGCCGACGGCCGCGCGGCGGTGGCCTCCGGCTCGGTCAAGCACATGATCGCGGCGGATATGCGCTTCCACCAGTTCCTGTACCAATTGTCCGGCAACCCGGTGATGGGCGAGACCGCTTCTTTGCACTGGCATCACATCCGCCGGGTGATGGGCGGCTATCTGCAGCGCTACGGCGCCCGCGACAGCGTGTGGGACGAGCATCAGGCAATGCTCGATGCGGTGATCGCCGGCGATCCGGACAAGGCGGAAGCCGCCGCGCGCCATCACGCCGACCAGGCGCTCGCCAATCTCATTCCATTGCTCGCGGAAAATGCCGGCGAGAATGCCGGGCCGCTGGAAGCCCCGCGGAAACCGAAGGCCCAAAATGCAAGACGAGGGAGGGAAGGCCAATGAAGCTCACGCCCGCGCAGATCGCGACCTTCGAAGAGGAAGGCTACCTGTTCCTGCCCAATGTCTTCAGCGCGGAGGAGATGGCGCTGCTGATTGGCGAGATGCCGGGCATGTTCGCGCAGCAGCGGCCGGAAGTGATCCGCGAGAAAGGCTCCGACGCACCGCGCTCCGCCTTCTATGTGCAGACCTGGAATCCCGTCTACGAAATGGTGGCGCGGCATCCGCGCCTGGTGGAGCCGGGCATGCAACTGCTCGATTTCGACCAGCTCTACATGCACCAGTTCAAGATCAACGCCAAGGCGGCGTTCGACGGCGCGGTGTGGCAATGGCACCAGGATTACGCCACCTGGTACAATGACGACGACATGCCGACGCCGCGCGCCATGAACATCGCCCTGTTCCTGGCCGAGGCGAACGAGTTCAACGGCCCGCTGATGTTCATTCCGAAAAGCCATCGGCTGGGTCGGCTGGAAGCGGGGCACGACGTCACCACGACCAGCTATCCGCTGTGGACCATCGACAACGAGACCATCACCCGCCTGGTGAACGAGGGCGGCATCGTCGCGCCGAAAGGCCCGCCGGGCTCGATCCTGCTGTTCCACGGCAACCTGGTGCACGCATCCGGCTGCAACATGACGCCGTGGTCGCGCTGGATCCTTTATCTGTCGCTCAATCGCTGCGACAATGCGATCCGCCGCTTCAAGCGGCCGACCTGGATCGCCAACCGCGATTTCACGCCGATCGAGATGCTGCCGGACGATTGCCTGGTGGAATACGCGCGCAAGCATCGCACCGCCGCGGAGTAGGGAGCCTGCGCCATGAATTTGCATAAGAAGCTGCTGGAGCGGGATGCGGCGGGCAAGCCGCTGCGCGTCGGGCTGATCGGCGCCGGCAAGTTCGGCTCCATGTTCCTGGCCCAGGCGCAGCGCACGCGCGGCCTGCATCTGCTCGGCATCGCCGACCTCGATCCCAAGCGGGCGAAAGAGGCGCTGGCGCGCGTCGGCTGGCCGGCGGAGAAATACGCGGCGCGTTCGGCAAGCGAAGCGATCGAACGCGGCGGCACCTGGGTCGGCGACGACGCGCTGGCGCTGATCGCGCATCCGGCTTTGGACGTGGTGGTCGACGCGACCGGCCATCCGGCCGCCGGCATTCGCCACGCGCTGGCGGCGATCGCCCACGGCAAGCACATCGTCATGGTGAATGTGGAGGCCGACGCGCTGGCTGGGCCGCTCCTGGCGGACAAGGCGCGCGCGGCGGGCGTCGTCTATTCGCTGGCCTATGGCGACCAGCCGGCCTTGATCGCGGAGCAGGTCGATTGGGCGCGCGCCTGCGGCTTCGATGTGATCGCGGCAGGCAAGGGCACCAAGTATCTGCCGGAATATCACCAATCCACGCCGGACAGTGTGTGGCCCTATTACGGATTGACCGCGGAGCAGGCGAAGCTCGGCGGCATGAACCCGCAGATGTTCAATTCCTTCCTCGACGGCACCAAGTCGGCGATCGAGATGGCGGCGGTCGCCAATGCGACGGGTCTCACGCCGGCGGCGGACGGTCTGCATTTCCCGCCCTGCGGCGTCGACGATCTGCCGCGCGTGCTGCGGCCGAAGAGCGACGGCGGCCAGCTCGACCACAAGGGCCAGGTCGAAGTGATCTCATCCCTGGAGCGCGACGGCAGGCCGGTGTTCCGCGACCTGCGCTGGGGCGTCTATGTGGTGTTCGAGGCGCCGAGCGATTATGTGAAGCGCTGCTTCGCCGAATACGGCCTCGTCACCGATTCCACCGGCCGCTACACCGCGCTCTACAAGCCCTATCACCTGATCGGTCTGGAGCTCGGCATCTCGGTCGCCAGCGCCGGATTGCGCAACGAAGCGACCGGGGCACCGACCGGCTTCCGCGGCGACGTCGTCGCCACGGCCAAGCGCGACCTGAAGGAAGGCGAGATGCTCGACGGCGAAGGCGGCTTCACCGTCTGGGGCAAATTGATGCCGGCCGCCGATAGCCTGCGCCTGGGCGGGCTGCCCATCGGCCTGGCGCATCACATCAAGCTGCGCCGGCCGGTGAAGGCGGGAACGCCCGTGAGCTGGAACGACGTGATCGCCGACGAGAATGACGAGGCGATCAAGTTCCGGCGCGAGATGGAGCGCGCCGCGCACAGCGCGCGGGCCGCCGCGCAATAGCGATCAGGTCTCCAGCCCCTGTTTCGCGCGCACGGCGGCAAAGGCCTTCAATCCGTCGGTCATCTCCTGCCACACGCGCGATAGCGCAGGGTCTCGACCGATGACGCCGCTATAGGCCGAGATCGCCGGATAGCGGTCCAGCAGCGCCGGTCGCTTGGTGAAATTGGCCAGCCCGTCGAGCGTGAAGCGCACCGGCGCCAGCCAGACATCGGCGATGGAAATGCGGCCGCCATGGGCGTAGTCGCCCGGCGCCAGCATGCCGTCCAGATGTTGCAGCCCGGCCTGCAGCTTGTCGAACTGCGCGGCGATCGCGGTTTCGTCGCGCTCTTTCGCATCGAACAGCAGGAAGGCCGGCACCGCCGCCTGCATCACATACAAGTCGGCGACCGCAGCGATCAGGCGCACGCGCGCCCGCTCCCTGGGGTCGCTCGGTTTCAGCGGTCGCTGGGCAAAGGCGTCGTCGAGATACTCGACGATGACGGCCGATTCAGGCAGCGCCGTGCCGTCATCCAGCAGCAGGATCGGAATGCGGCCGGCGGGGTTGAGCACGCGGATATCCGCCGCGCTGCTCCAATTGGCCGGCGGCTCCAGTATCTCGACCGGGATGTCCTTGGCATAGATGGCGCCGCGCACGCGCGCGGAATAGGGGGAGAGCGGCCGCGAATAGAGCTTCATCGACAATTCCATGGGTCCGAATGAAACCGGGGCTGCGATCATGCAGCCCCGGCGGAATATTCGACAACTGACAATCGGTGGCGGTCAGATGCCCTCCACCTTGATCTCGCGGATCCAGTAGCTGCCGCCCTGGTTGATGTTGAGCCAGCCATCCAAATTGCCGGCGATCTGCGTGTCGGTGGCGATGATGAGTTGCTGGCCATCGAGATAGACCCGCATCTTGCCGGTCGATTCGCGCTGCCATTGCAGCGTGTGCACCTTGCCGTCCTCCAGATTGATCGGGTCGTTATAGGCGCCGACCTGAACCACCTGGTTGCCGACCACGCGCTGCAGCACCAGGCCCGTCTCATTGCCCGGCTGATAGACCAGGCGATAGGCGCTGGAGGCCGAGGCGCCCTGGTACGGGCCGATATTGAGCGGGCCGTTCTTGTTGCCGGAGACGATCTTGATCGTCGCCTTGAAGGTGTTCGACATCGGCACGGCGGTATAGATCGAGGCGTAGGTCGATTGCGGCTCTGCCTGCTGCTGCTGCCCGAGGATCGCGTTCAGCACGTCGTTGCCGGTGATCTTTTTGCTCGGCGCTTGGCCGATGGTGCTGGACAGGCCGACGGTCGAGCCCTTGGTGTCGACCTTCCAGGTGCCGGCGCTGACCTTCCACACCGGATTGGCGGTGTAGTTGCCGTCGGCGAAATTGTCGGAGAAGAACACCACGCCCGGGCCGCCCAATTGCGCCGCGGTCGATCCGGTCACCGGATAGGCGGCCGACAGCTTCTTCAGGTCGGCGAGGAAGTTGGGGTCGGCGGCATTGGCGGTTTCCGCTTTCTTGATCAAAGCGTTCAGGTCGGTGACCAGCTTTTGCAGCTTCTGGTCGGCGGTCTGGCCCGCCTGCGCCTGGGTCGCGCCGCTCCAGGGCTGATAGGTGCTCTCTTCCGCCAGGCTCGGCTGCCAAACGACCGCAGTCAGGCCCGCGGCAAGGGCCAGGGCGGGCCAAGAGACCGCTTCCCCCAACACTGCTCCCAGTCTTGATATTTTCATGACGACACCCCGTTGATGGTGGAACCCGGTATAGTACAACCCTCTGAAACGCGCGCGGTGCCGCCCCCCGACCCTGCCCGCGCCGGCTTCGGGTGTGACTGAATTATGCCGGAACAACCTCCTTTGCCGAAGTCATTCTTCGCCCTTTTACTTTACAACGCCGTGATCTGGGCGGTTTTGCTGGTCGTGATCGGCTGGACGATCGGCGGCGACCCGCTGTGGCTGGCGGCCATCGGCATCGGCGGGTCCGGCCTGACCAGTTGGGCCGGCTGGCTGGGCGGCAAGGGGCGGGACCAGGAACGGGCGGCCGCGGCCGCGACGGAAACCGCGGTCGAAGCGCTGGCTCCGACACTGGATTCCTATGAGGCGCTGGAGGCGGTGCCGCTCGCCGTCATGGTGACCGACGACAATCGCGACATCCGCTGGATCAACGAAGGCGCCCGCGCCTTGCTGGGCGAAGCGGTGGTCGGACGCAGCCTGCTGGGGGTGCTGCGTCATCCGCCGCTGGTCGAGGCGCTGGACCAGGTGCTGGGCGGTGCTGCCGCGGTCGACGGAATCGAGACGCCGGTGGGGCAGGACCGGCTGCTGATCGCAGACATCAGGCGCCTGAAAGGCGATCGCGCGCTGATCGCGCTGAAGGATGCCAGCGCCGAGATGCGCCTGGAACGGCTGCGCAGCGATTTCATCGCCAATGTCAGCCACGAATTGAAGACGCCGATCGCCACCTTGATGGGTTTCATCGAAACCCTGCGCGGCCCGGCGAAGGGCGATGCGGCGGCGCTCGACCGCTTCCTCGGCATCATGCAGGAGCAGGCCAATCGCATGAGTCGCCTGGTCGCCGACCTGCTGTCGCTGAGCCGCATCGAGCTCAACGAACATGCGCGGCCATCCGGCACCGCCAACATCGCGGAGATCCTGGGACATGTCGCCGACGCTCTGTCGCTGCGCGCCGACAGCCGCAACATGCAGATCGTCCTGCCGCCCGACGACAGTTGGAACGCGATCGGCCGTGCCATCGGCGATGACGAAGAACTGACCCAGGTGTTCCAGAACCTGATCGACAACGCGCTGAAATACGGCCGCGCCGGAACGGCGGTGACGGTCAGCGCGGCGCGCATCACCGATCCGGTCGAGATCAAAGCCTACCTGCCCGGCGCGCGCCAGGCCAAGGCGATGATCGCCATTACCGTCGCCGATAAAGGCGAGGGCATCGCGCGCGAGCATCTGCCGCGCCTGACCGAGCGTTTCTATCGCGTCGACGCGGCGCGCTCGCGCGACATGGGCGGCACCGGCCTCGGCCTCGCCATCGTCAAGCACGTGGTGAACCGCCATCGCGGCAGCCTGGAGATCGATTCGGTCCCGGGCGAGGGCAGCACCTTCACTGTCTATCTGCCCGCCGAAGAGCCCGCGGCAAAACTGCGCGCGGCGTCATAATTCTGTCGCTGGATTGCAGGATTTCCCGGCTTTCCCAGCGTTTTCAGTCCCCTGTCGCCGACACTTCAAGCACTTGCGCGGGTCTGGTCATAAAACCGTAACCTGGCCGTAGAAGCGTTGTCACGAAACCGACCTAGGTTCGCGCTCGGGTAGTTACCCGCGTGACGGGGCGGATCGCCATTGGGGTTTCGGTCTTTCCGCCCGCCTAAACATGGAAGGAGAGGCTATGAAGCGCATTTCCGTTGCACTCGCCGCTGTGGCGGGCCTGGCCATCACGGCCGGCGCCGCCCAGGCGCGCGACCAGATCCACATCGTCGGTTCGTCGACGGTGTTCCCGTTCACCACCGCGGTCGCCGAGAATTTCGGCAAGGCTGGCAAGTTCAAGACCCCGGTCGTCGAATCGACCGGCACCGGCGGCGGCATGAAGCTGTTCTGCGCCGGCGTGGGCGAGGATACGCCCGACATTACCGGCGCCTCGCGCGCGATCAAGTCGAGCGAAGTCGACACCTGCAAGCAGAACGGCGTCACCCAGATCACCGAGATCCTGATCGGCTATGACGGCATCGCCTTCGCCAACTCGAAGTCGGGCCCGGCGGTCAACCTGACCCGCAAGCAGATCTTCGCCGCGCTGGCGAAGCAGGTCCCGGTGGACGGCAAGCTGGTCGACAACCCGTACAAGAACTGGAACGAGATCGACCCGAGCCTGCCCAATGAAAAGATCGAAGTGCTCGGCCCGCCGCCGACCTCCGGCACCCGCGATGCCTTCGTCGAGTTGGTGATGGACGTGGGGTGCGCCGAATATCCGGAGATCAAGGCGCTGGAAGGCGACGCCAAGAAAGCGGCCTGCCAGTCGATCCGCGAGGATGGCGGCTATGTGGAGGCCGGCGAGAACGATAACCTGATCGTGCAAAAGCTGGAATCCAACCCGAAGGCGTTCGGCATCTTCGGCTACTCCTTCCTGGAGGAGAACGCCGACAAGCTGCAGGGCGCGCAGATCGAGGGCGTCACGCCGACCTTCGACACCGTGGCCGACAAGTCCTATCCGATCGCCCGCGAGCTCTATGTCTACGTGAAGAACGCCCATGTCGGCGTGATTCCGGGCATCCGCGAGTTCGTCGCCGAGTATGTCAGCGAGCGCTCGATGGGCGAGGAAGGCTACCTGGCCGACAAGGGCTTGGTGACCCTCGAGGCCGCCAAGCAACAGGAAGTCGCCACCAAGGCGATGTCCCTGTCGCCGATGAACTAACACCACAGGTTGGGGGTGGCAAAGGTCGCCACCCCCAATATCTGGTCGTCATAATAGCGTCACATAAAAGAAATAAAGTCCGCCGCATGACATTGGTGAGCGGGCGGACCGACAGACAGGAGCGGCGTTGGGCATGAAGCGCGTTTCGGCCTTCGTGATCGGTTTTGCGGCGATGCTGGCCGGTGCGGCCATGCCGGCCCTGGCCCGCGACCAGCTCCACATCGTCGGCTCCTCCACCGTCTATCCCTTTTCCACCACGGTCGCCGAAGCGCTGGCCAAGCAGGGCGTGCTGAAATCGCCCGTGGTCGAGGCGACGGGCACCGGCGGCGGCATCAAGCTGTTTTGCGAAGGCGTGGGCGAAGCAACGCCGGACATGGTCGGCGCCTCGCGCAAGATCAAGGACAGCGAAATCCAGGCCTGCGCCCAGAACGGCGTCGCCAAGATCACCGAGATCCCGATCGGCCATGACGGCATCGTCATCGCCAATTCCAAGTCCGGCCCGGATTTCAGCATCACCCGCGCGCAGCTCTTCCTGGCCTTGGCCAAGAACGTGCCGCAAAACGGCGTGCTGGTCGCCAACCCGTATCAATCCTGGAACCAGATCGATCCGTCGCTGCCGGCGGAGAAGATCGAAGTGCTGGGTCCGCCGCCGACCTCGGGGACGCGCGATGCCTTCGTCGAGCTGGTGATGGATCATGGTTGCGCCACGTTCCCGGAGATCGCGGCCCTCGACGCCGACGCGAAGAAGGCGGCCTGCCAGCAGATGCGCGAAGACGGTTCCTATATCGATGCCGGCGAGAACGACAATCTGATCGTGCAGAAGCTGGACGCCAACCCGGCGGCGGTCGGCATCTTCGGCTATTCCTTCCTGGAGGCGAACGCCGACAAGCTGAAGGGCGCCGCGATCGAAGGCGTCACCCCCAGCTATGACAGTATTTCCGGCGCGACCTATCCGGTGGCGCGCGAGCTCTACGTCTATGTGAAAGACGCGCACCGCAACATCATCACCGGCATCGACGCCTTTGTGCGCGAATTGCTGAGCGCCCGGGCCATGGGCGCGGACGGTTATCTGGCGGACAAGGGGCTGGTGCCCTTCACCGAGGCGGAGCGCACGAAGCTGGAGGCGGACATCCTGGCCGCGCTCAATCTGACGCCGCTCGCGGCCGGACAATCGGCGGCGGGCGAAAGCCAGTTCGGCGCCGTGCTCGGCAACATGACCCGTTCCACCGGCGCCACCGCCACGGCAATCATCATCGCCGTCGTCGGATTGGGCATCGTCGGCTACTTCCTGGGCCGCGGCCGCGCCATGTCGGTGGTCGGCGGCAATCTGCGCCGGCTGCATTCGCTGCCCAACTATCACGGCTTCTATGTCGCTTTGTGGTGCGGGTTGCCGGCCCTGCTGCTGTCCATGGCGTGGCTCGCGATCCAGCCGGCGGTGATCACCGAGGCGACGCTGGCGGCGATCCCGGCGGAACGCACCTCCGGCCTCGACGACAACCAGATCTCGCTGTTGCTGAGCGAAGTCCGCCAGGCGGCGAACTATGCCGATCTCAGCCAGGTCGGCGACCAGGCGGTGCGCATCGGCGCGGAGACCTATCGCGCCTGGAACGCCACCGCGAATGTCGGCGTGCTGGCCGGGGCCATTGCGCTCGCCTTGCTCGGCGTTGTCTTCGCCTATAGCCGCATCGCGCCGGACGCGCGTTCGCGCAACCGGGTGGAGCGCATCGTGCTCGGCATCCTGTTCGCCTGCTCGTGCCTCGCCATCCTGACCACGGTCGGCATCGTCGCCTCGTTGCTGTTCGAATCGCTGCGCTTCTTCGCCAAGATTCCGGTGACAGACTTCCTGTTCGGGCTGCAATGGAGCCCGCAGATGGCGCTGCGCGCCGACCAGGTCGGCTCCTCCGGCGCCTTCGGCGCCATCCCGGTCATCGCCGGCACCCTCCTCATCACCCTGGTCGCCATGATTGTGGCCGTGCCGACCGGCCTGATGATCGCGGTCTATCTCTCCGACTATGCCGGGTCCAAAGTGCGCTCCATCTTCAAGCCGCTGATTGAGATCCTGGCCGGCATCCCGACCGTGGTCTACGGCTTCTTTGCGGCGCTCACCATCGGCCCCATTCTGCGCGACGCCGGCGCCGTCGTCGGGCTTAACGTCGCTTC
>DASZQC010000616.1:0-1647 GCA_035549815.1 Dongiaceae bacterium | reverse complement strand
CGTCGGCAAAACCGATGCGCGCGCTCTTGCCGTCGTAGCCGAGCACCGCGGCCAGCCGCCATGTCTTGATGCCCGACTGATGATCGGGATCGCTGGCCAGCTTGGCCAGCGCGCTTTTCCAGTCGGCATTGATGTCGGTGTGCAGCTTGGCGCCGCGCCAGCCGTGACGGCGGTCATAGCGCACCAGACCGGCGCGCAGGGCGCTGACGGCAAAGTTCTGCAGACGCGTATCGAGAGAGGCGCGCACCTGCAGCCCGGAATCGTAGAGGCCGTCATAATGATATTTGTTGATCAGGAGCCGCCGCACCTCCTCGACATAATAGGCGACGTCGGCGGCCTGGCTGCCCAGGGGACGGGTCTGGGTGACCAGCGGCTCGGCCTTGGCCGCGTCGGCCTGCGCGTCGCTAATGTAGCCATTGTCCGCCATCTGGTCGATCACCCAGTTGCGGCGCGTGACGGCGGCGGCATGATAGCGGCGCGGATCATAGTTGGCCGGACCCTTGGGAAGCGCCGCCAGGAACGCGACCTCGGCGACGTCGAGCTCGTCCAGCGACTTGCCGAAATAGTTCAGTGATGCCGCGCCGATGCCGTAGCAGTTCTCCCCCAGATAGATTTCGTTCAGATAGAGTTCGAGGATCTTCTCCTTGGGATAGGTGGCGTCGATGCGCACTGCCAGGATCGCCTCGCGGATCTTGCGGCTGAACTTGACGTCGGAATTGAGCAGGAAATTGCGCGCCACCTGCTGGGTGATGGTGGAGGCACCCTGCGGCCGGCGGCCCTGCAGGACAAGCCCCACATCCTTTATCGCCGCGCGCAGAATGCCCGACGGGTCGATGCCCGGATGATTGTAGAAATTGCGGTCCTCGGCGCTGGTGAAGGCCTGCTTCACCAGCTTGGGAATGAATGCGGCGGGAATGAAGATGCGCCGCTGGCGGGCGTATTCGCCCAGCACCGTGCCATTGCCGGCGTAAACGCGGGTCGTGATGGGCGGGGCATAGTTCTTCAGCGTCTGTACGCTGGGCAGGTCGCGGGTGATCGTGACCAGATAGACAGCCAGCGCGCCGATCGCGACGACGGCGAGCGCGGCCATCGTAAGACCGAACCATTTCATAAGACGGGAGAGCATCACATCGCAATCTGCATCGGTACGTGCGACTTATAGTTGCCGCGCCTGTGGTTGGAAAGACGACGAAGGCGAAAAGGGCAACCGCGCCGCCGGTTTCCGCCCGAAGTTCCGCGCATGGCGCGGGGATTGCGGCATCATTGCGACTCCGCAGGTCATGGTTGGCGGGCGGCCTGGCGCGTCGGCACGGCGAAATGGTTGTCCACCGCGTCGGCGATCGCCCCCGCCACGCGGGCCCGCCAGGATTGTGTGTTCATCTGCGCCGCATCGCCCCGGTTGGACAGATAGCCCAGCTCGATGAGCACGGCCGGCACATCGGGCGCCACCAGCACCGCCAGGCTGGCCGAACGGTGCGGGCTTCGCGCCAGTATGTCGGTGACATTCCTCAGGCTGGCCAATGCGGTGGTGGCAAAGCGCGAGGATTTGTTGATGGTGTCGCGTTGTGCCAGGTCGATCAGGATGGGCGCGACGGGATTGTTCTCGCCGGACAGGTCGACGCCGGCGATGACGTCGGACTGGTTTTC
>DASZQC010000615.1:0-2107 GCA_035549815.1 Dongiaceae bacterium | reverse complement strand
GCCCAGGCGCTGGTGGCGGAGTTGGCGCGGCAGTCCGCCATGCCGGTCCGGACCCTGGCATTCGACGTGACCCGGCCGGCGGATCTGGCGGCGCAGGGCGTTCAAGTGATCGTCGATGCGGCGGGGCCGTACCAGGCACTGGATTACCGCCTGGCCGAGGCCTGCATCGCCCACGGCATCCACTACATCGACCTTGCTGACAGCCACCGCTTCGTCGCCGACATCGGCGCACTCGATGCGCCGGCCAAGGCGAAAGGCGTCGCAGTGATCTCCGGCGCCAGCACGGTGCCGGCCTTGTCCGGCGCGGTGATCGACGAACTGGCGCGCGGCATGGCGCGCCTCGACCGGGTGAAGATCGGCATCAGCCCCGGCAACCGCGCGCCGCGCGGTTTGAGCCTGGTGCGCGCGATCCTGATGCAGGCCGGCAACAAACTGCCGGCCCTGCGCGACGGCACATGGACCTCGGTTCCGGGATGGGGCGGATTGCATCGCGCGGAGATCCGCGTCGGCGACCGCAGCCTGGGACCGCGCTGGCTGTCCTTCTGCGACGCGCCGGACCTGGTGCTGCTGCCCCAGCGATTCCCGTCGCTGCAGCAGGTCGAATTCCATGCCGGCGTCGAGCTTGCCATCCTGCATCTCGGCCTGTGGGCATTGTCGTGGCTGGTGCGGCTGCGATGGGTGCGCAGCCTGGAACCGCTGGCGAGGCCGCTGCGCTGGATGGCGCAACGCTTCCACAAATGGGGCAGCGATCGGGGCGGCATGCTGGTGGAGGTCGATGGCGCCGGCAGCGACGGCATCGCTATCTCGCGGCGCTGGGACTTGATCGCGGAAGATGGATGCGGCCCAACCATTCCTGCTACAGCCGCCGCAGCCTTGGTGGCGCGGCTGGCGCGCGGCGAAGCGCTGCCGGCCGGCGCCTATCCGTGCCTCGGCGTGCTGGGTCTCAGCGAGATTCTTCAGGTCGTCGGGCATCTGCCGATCTTCACCGCAGCGACGGAGCCCACCGCGCCGTTATTCCAGCGGGCGATGGGAGCGGAGTTCCAGTGTTTGCCGGCGCCGATCCGCGACCTGCATGACCGCGCGGTTTGCGAGCGGGCCAGCGGCACCTGCGACATCGATCGCGGCGCATCCCTGCCCGCGCGCCTGATCGCGTTCTTGTTCAGCTTCCCGCCGGCCGGCCGCGATCTGCCGGTCAGCGTGACGATGGGCGCGCAAAACGGATGTGAGACGTGGCGGCGGAACTTCGCGGGCAGCAAGATGCAATCAATTCTGCGCGCGGCGAAACGCCCGGGTCATGTGGTCGAGCGCTTCGGGCCGATCGACCTCCTCATCCATCTGCGCTGGGACGGCGCGCGACTGAACTACGACATCGCGGGCGGGCATTGCTGCGATATCAGCCTGCCGCGTTTCCTGCTGCCGCGATCGGAGACGTTCGAGACGGTCGAGAACGGGCTGTTCGTCTTCGACGTGCGCATCGCGCTGCCGTTCGTCGGCCTGCTGGTGCATTACCGCGGTCGCTTGCGGCCGGATGCAAAGCTCCACGGTGCAGACGGGCGATGACGGGAGAGAAAGTACGGCGCGCGATGGCACAGCTTCACCACCCGTCACCCCGGCCTTAAAGCGGGGTGACGATTTGAGGTGTGGCGAGAGCGCGCCCTATTTCCTTGGGTCGCGGCTGAGGCCGCGTTCTTCGAGGGCCTTCAGATAGTCCGCCCAGGCTTTCTCCTGGTTCAGGCCCAGCTCGTAGAGATAGCGCCAGGAGAAGATGCCGGTATCGTGCATGTCGTCGAACTTGATGCGGATGGCGTAATTGCCGACCGGCTCGACGCTCATGATGCCGACCTGGGCGCGGCCGGCGACGATGGTCTTCTGGCCCGGGCCGTGGCCCTGCACTTCCGCCGAGGGGCTTTCGACGCGCAGCAGCTCCGCCGGAAAGCGGAACTTGGCGCCGTCGTCGAAATCGACCTCCAGCAACTTCTCCGCCTGCTTCAGGCGGATTTCCACCGGCCAGTGCTGGGTGCTGAGGTCTTCGTGCTTGTCGAAGGTCATCGCGTCCCGCCAATCCCATCTGGAACAGATATCTCAATCACAGGCCGATAGGTGAGCC
>DASZQC010000614.1:0-5331 GCA_035549815.1 Dongiaceae bacterium | reverse complement strand
GACCAGGACGTGCTGGTGACCTCAAGGTTCCAGACGGACCAGACGGCGAACACCAGCAAGACCGATATCGGCGTCTCGAACCAGTGGGTCGGCGACGGCGCCACGCCGACGAACGAGGGGCTGCGCCTCGACTTCGCCCGGAACGTGACCGGCACGCCGAACGAAGCCACGGGCTTGAACGCTGAGAATGGCTTCGTCTTCAGCGATCATTTCCTGGTCAATGATGCCGGCTTCACCGTCAATCAGACCCAGGGCGGCGGCACCACCGGTCTCAAGGTGCGGCTGTCTGATACGACCAACAATGTGAAGACGGCCGGCACCAGCTACGCCGACTTCCTGGCGCAGACCAATGTCGCCATCAGCGCGATCGTGGTGGAGTTCAACGGCACCACGCTGGTGCAAGGCGTGGACTACTTCGTCTCGGCCCCGGATGTGGATGGCTACGTGACCATCACCGGTCTCGACGAAGATTACGTGCTGACCTTCACCGGCGCCACGAGCTATGACCGCATCGAGGTGAACTACGCCAGCGGTGCGCCGTTCGCGATCAATGACATCTTCTACGAAGAGGCGTCCGCCGGTAATCCGATCGACCTCCAGTTCCAGACCACGTTGACCGACTACGACGGCGACAGCTCCACCGGAGCCATCGACGTCAACCTGCAGCCGGCCGACAATTCGAACGACACGTTCGCCGGCGCGTCCGGCAATGACACGCTGCATGGCGGTGGCGGCAACGACACCATGAGTGGCAATGACGGCAACGACACGCTCCATGGCGGTGCCGGAAATGACACGATCAATGGCGGCAACGGCCAGGATACGATTGTCGGCGGCACGGGCAACGATACCCTGACCGGCGGCGCCGATTCCGATACCTTTGTCTACCAGACGCTGAATGACGGCAAGGATGCGATCACCGACTTCAGCATCGCGGCCCCTGCCTCCGGCGGCGACAAGCTGGATATCAGCGCGGTGCTGGATCTTGCCGGGAACACCTGGTCCGATGGCCAATCTGTCGCCAACGCGGTCACCGGCGGATTCCTGAGCTTCACCAACAGTGGCGGCTTCGTGCAGGTCAATGTCGACATCGACGGCGCCGGCGCAGCCTTCGCGCCGACGGCGCTGGCGGTGCTGACCAACGTGGCGTTCGTGAGCGCCGCGCAGGCGCAGACCGACCTGACCGACAATATCGTGCTCGGCTGACGGATCGGGGGCCGGTGGCATAGGCCATCGGCCATCAACATCGTTCGGCGAGATGCATTTGGGGCAAATCGTCGGGGAATTGAGGCGCCTGCGGGCGCCTCTTTTTTGCCTCCTGTCACGGCATCGTCACGGCCGGGTTCATCTGGGGTTCAGCGGCGATGGCGTAGGGGTGACTCAGTCCAGCGAGACGAAGCCGTGACCCTTCGACAACCCCGCCGCGTGTGCAAGACCGGCCGGCTGATGCTGGCCACGGCGGTCTGCGCGAGCTTGGCCGTTGGTGAGCTGGTTGTTTCCGCGACCTGGAGCGATTCCGCCTTAGCCAAGGGTGGCGGCAACGGCGGTGGCAATGGCGGCGGGAACGGTGGTGGGAATGGCGGTGGCAACGGTGGGGGCAACGGCGGCGGCAACAGCGGCGGTAATGCCGGCGGCGGCAACGGCAACGCCGGAGCTGGAAACAACAACGCCGGTGGCAACGGCAAAGGCAAGGGCGCTGCGGCAGCTGGCGTAAGCGGCGAGACGCCGGCCTCCGTGACGCCGGACGTCGCCCTCGACCTGCGGAGCGCCGGGCGGATCAAGCCTCTGGCGGAGCTCTACGCGGTTGCCGAGCGCACCTTCGGCGGCGAGGTGATCGACGCCAAGCTGATCGCCGACAAGGCCGTCGGCTGGGTCTATGACGTGCGGATCGTGACCGAAGAGGGCGAGCTGCACGACGTCTCCTATCGCGCCACCAACCTGGCGCTCATCTCGATCGACGGTGAGCCGGTGGAATGAGCGCCGTTGCCGGATGCAGAGCTCCGGAAAAATCATCTGACATCACCGCCGTATGTCGGAAAGGGAAAATGCCCATCCCCATTCATCGGCGGTTCAGGCGGGGGTCGATAGCATGCGCCTCAATTCGATCGACAATCGCAGGTCGAACGGAGTTCTAGCTGCAAGGCACGCACTGCCTGAATCAGCAAAGCCGCCTGGTCCCCGAGCCCGGCGGCTTCTTTTTTGCGGGAATTACCTGCCAAATGGCCTAGAGGGTCAAATGCCGGCCATATGTTAACCTGAGTTAAAGAGCCGCCGGGCAGAGTGGGTGCATGACCCAACGAACCCTGGCCCGCTCCGTCCGAACCCGCGTCACCGCCGAGGCTTGGCTGGTCGCGGGATCCGTCACGCTTCTTGCCGGTCTGGCGCTGGCCGATCGCCTGGTCGCGTGGATGATCGGCGAGTTTCCGACCTCCGCCGCGCTCTGGCAGCTACGCTTCGAATATCTGCGGCCGATCGGCGTGTTCCATGACATCGCTTTGGTCAATTTCGGCCAGATGTCGCCACTGTGGTTCAGCGCCGCCGTGGCGGTTTTCGCGCTGGCCGTCGGCATTGCGGCCTTGTCGGGCGTTCGCCTGGCGCGCGCCTTGTCCAGCCACGTGCTGCTCGCCGCGGCTCTGGTGCTGACCGTCTATTCCATGGATCCGGGCGAGGGGACCTATGCTCGCGTCGGCGTTCCGTCCGGCACGTATCTCTGGATCGGCGCATTGCTCTCCATCGCCGCAGGCACGCTGTGCGCGCGGGCGCATGCGGAATATGTCGGGTGGCGTCCAGGCTCGTCGCGCATGATGCGCCACGCGATCGCGCTGTCGCGGCAGATATGGGCGCGGCTGTCACAGGCGATGGGTGAGGTTGTCGATCAGGTGGCGCGGGCGCAATTCGGCGTGCAGCCGGCACCGGTGCGCGTCCACAGCGGCGAACCGCACGACCGCTAGCCTTCAGGCAATCCTAGCGACGGAAAGCGGGCGCGGGTCGCCGATCCGATCCACCAGGCGCCCGACCGCCCACCATATGACCAGCATCCCGGCGGCACCCGCGTATCCGTCGATTGCGTAGTGCCATCCCAGATGGACGGAGCCGAGCATGATGATGACGGCGTAGATCGTCATCACCACGCCCAGCCATCGCTTCGTATGCCAGCAGACCAGCGCGAACAAGGTCGCGATGGCCACATGCATGCTGGGCATCGCCGAGATGCCGCTGCCCAACGTCACATCGCGCAGGGAATAGTTGTTCCACAGCATTTCCTGCGCCCCCAGGGCCCAGATCGTGTGGACCTTGTCGACGCCGTGCAGATACGCCATCAGCGGCGCGTAGGGATCGGCCAAGCCGGTGATGCGCCCGAAATAGCACGGGCCCGCCGACGAAAAGAGCGTCGCCGCGACGTTGCCCAGCAGGATCCAGCCGAGAATGAGCGCCAGGAAGAAGCGCAGGCGCAACCGGTTGTCGCGCGACTGGAAAGCCTGCCACACCCAGATCAGGCTCAGGAAGTAGAACCAGAAATTATAGGCCCAGTTGATGGCATGCGTGATGAGCGGCCGGCCGAGCAGCGGCTGTAGCAGCTCCCACGGCGCCACACCGCCATGCAGCCAGCGATCCAACGCCTCGAACGGCTGATCCCAGGTGAACGGCGCCAGCGACGGGATTGAGGCCTTGATGACCGTGAAAGTGCCGCCAAAGGCGAGCATCGCGACCAGCATGGGCGCGGCATGCGCCAGGCGTTCCGGTGTTGCCAGCGATATCCGGAGTTCGCCCCAGATCTGGGTGAGCGGCCGGTCGGGTCGCTCGGCCACCATGATGATGATGGCGCGCGCGCCGAGCAGGCACAGGACCATGAACGGCATCATCATCATGTAGGTCGGTAGGTAGGTGCTGATCGTCGCCGCCGGGGGCATACCGGCAATATGGCCGACGATCATGCCGCTCAGCCAATAGACCGCGATGATGCCGAGCACGAGCGATTGCCGGCGAACGGAGGCCGGCAGCTCGGCGCAGAAGTTCCTGATATAGATCTGTGCAGCCGTGCGGATGGCTTCGATGCCGAACCGCCATCGGGCGAAACGCGCTTCCATGGGCCCTCAATATGCGGAGCGCGCCAGTGCCGGCGCTTGGGAGTCACGGTGTGAAGAATGCGCGGCGAAGTCAAGCAGCGCCCGTCCTCTGCGAAGCAGGTCTTTTGCGTCGAGATTCGCGCGCAGCAAGCGCAGGAATGGTGACCTTAGATCGCCGCCGCGCAGACCTGCCTAGCCTCGTTCCGCATCGTTATAGTTAAGGCGGCAACCGGCGCGCGGTGCATGCGGATAGGTCTGCGTGTTGCCGATCACAACACATGAACTTTCGCGCAAAGCGCATACCGCGGTGGATAGGAATCCGTAAAAAAAGCGTTACCTTTGCTTGCAGATTTTTCGCGTATTTGCTTAGAATACAAGTGCGTTGCGACCGGAACTTAAGGCAACTCGGGCGGTCGTTTACATGCAACGTGGCGGGGCCGAAATCAAAAAATAAACTTGGCCCATTTCGAAACAAACCACGCTTGAGGAGCATGGAAATGACGAGACTTGGGGCTTTCTTTGCGCGTCTGCGCAAGGATGAAAAGGGCGCGACCATGATCGAATACTCGATCCTGATCGGCATCATCACCGTTCTCGCAATCGTATCCATCACCATCATGGGCGAGTACGTCGCCAGCCAGTGGGCGCAGTTGGTTTCTGCGACCGGCGCTGGCTGAGGCACGGCTCGAACCGCCAGTAGTAAGCACCGTTCGGATCGGCGCGCAGTCGTCTTCCAACGCCTGATCGACGTCCGACGGTGCGTACTGCCGCGGGTTTGATGTAATTGCCGTCGCGCATGCCAATGCGCGATGGCGTGCCGCATCGAGGGCCGCCCATATGAAAGTGCGTCCGCTGATCGTGCTGGCGCTGGCGCTTGCCATGGCGCTGGCGGCGGTGTTTCTCGCGCGAAGCTGGATTCTCGGCCAGTCCGCCCGCCCGACCGCGAGCGTGGCGCCGGCTGAAATTGTCCAGGTGGTGGCCGCTGCCACCGCGCTCAAATTCGGCGACCGTCTGGCCAAGGAAAATCTGCGCCTGGTCAATTGGCCGGCGGGCAGCGTGCCCGACGGCACCTTCAAATCCATCGATGAATTGCTGGGCCAGCAGCAGCGTGTCGTGCTGCAGGCGATCCAGCCGAACGAGCTCATCCTCGCCAGCAAGGTGACTGGGCCGGGTCAGCGCGCCTCCCTCTCCGCCGTTATCGCCAGCGGCATGCGCGCGATGACCATTCGCGTCAACGATGTGCTGGGCGTCGCCGGCTTCGTGC
>DASZQC010000613.1:0-9230 GCA_035549815.1 Dongiaceae bacterium | reverse complement strand
ATTGCTGACCGCGTTCGGTGATTATGTGGCGCGCGCGGGCGACACCATCGCCGCGGCAGATGCGGAAGTCGCCGCCCTGGCCGCGCGCAAGACGCCCGGCGGCTCGGAGCCGGCGGATGCGGCGCCCACGGATGTCATGGCGAACCTGGCCGATCGTGGCGACGCGGCGCTGAAGGCCGCGTTGCGCGGGCGCCTGTCGGCCTTCGAAAGCGACCTGCGCCAGGTGTCGGAGCGCAACAAGACGCTGGTGGCCGAGCTGTCCGACGTGAAGCGCGAGCTGCAGCGGGTCGAGCTCGAGCGCAATTCCGCGATCGAAGCGCGCCAGGCCAAATCGGCGGAACTGGCGGAAGAGATCAGCAAGTCGCGCCTGCTCAGCAACCGCGGCGATGCCTTGCAGCGCGAGCTGGCCGACGCCACCGCGCGCGGCGCCAGCTCGGAAAATCGTATCAACGCGCTCAATGAGAAGGTCGCGGCGCTGCAAACGGAGCTTGAGCAGACCAACCGTCATGCCGGCGACATCGCCTTGCAGGCGCGGCAGTTGACGGCGGCGCTGAACGCGGCGGTCGACCAGCGCAACCGGCTGCAGAGCGACCGCGCCAACCTGTCCGGTACCATCGGCGATCTGAAGACGCAGCTCGCCGCCCTGCAGGAGAGCCAGGCGAATTTCGTCTCCGACCTGGCGGAGCGCGCGCGCGACAATATCGACGTGATGGAAAAGACGGTGGAGATGACCGGCCTCGACGTCGAGAAGCTGCTGGCCGATGCCGCGGCCGCGACGCCCGGGCAGGGCGGCCCCTACATCCCGGCGCCGGCCGACACCGCCGACGCGAGCGGCCAGAAGCTGATGGCGAGCGTCGCCTCGCTGGGCGGTGAGGTCGAAAGGTGGGAGCGGCTGCAGCTCATCCTGCGTTCGCTGCCGCTGACGGCGCCCATCGACAGCTACTACATCTCCAGCGCCTTCGGCGCCCGGATGGACCCCTTCAATGGCGAGCGCGCCGTCCATGAAGGCATCGACATGGTCGGCAAGCTGCGTTCAGAAGTACTGGCGACCGCCCCGGGCACGGTAATTTTTGCCGGGTGGAAGGGTGGCTATGGCCGGGTGGTCGAGATCGACCACGGCCTCGGCATCAAGACCCGTTATGCACATCTTTACTCTATCGATGTAAAGGTCGGCGACGTGGTGGATTATCGCCAAATGATCGGCAAGCTAGGCAGTTCCGGCCGCAGTTCTGGACCGCATGTCCATTTCGAGGTACGGTATGGCGATAAACCCCTCGATCCTATGGGCTTTTTGAAGGCGGGCCGCTATGTTTTCAAAGGGTAGTAAGACGACCAAGGAGACCAATGGGCCGGATAATTCTGCCCGTTCTCCGCTGAAGAGTTCGGTTCCTTCGATCATCAGCGCCGATTTGCGCATCAATGGCGATCTGATCTGCAGCGGCGACGTGCAGGTCGATGGCTGGGTCGAGGGCGACATCCAAAGCCGCAACATCGTGATCGGCGAGGGCGCCACGGTTCAGGGCGGCTTGCAGGCCGAGACGGTGCGCGTCTGCGGCGTGGTCAACGGTCAGATCAAGGCTGACTCGGTGGTCCTAGAAAAGACCGCTCGGGTCACCGGCGACGTGCTGCACAAGAGCCTGGCCATGGAGCAGGGCGCTTCGCTCGAAGGCATGTGCAAGCGCCTCGACAGCTCGGCGACCATCGCGCCGCCGTCGGTCAAGGCCGGCGACGCAAAGCTTGCGGACGCCAAGTCCGGCGACAGCAAGTCGTCCGACGGTCCGGTCGGCTCGGTCTTCGCCCGGCCCGCGACCACCTAGGACGGCGACGACCTAGAACGCTTCCAGTTTGTTGACCTAGGCTGCGCCCGCGCCATCCAGCGCGCGGCGCAGCATGTCGTCGTCGATATTGCCGCCCGAGGCGACGATGACGATGGTGTCCGCTGGTTTCGGGACGCGCCCGTTGAGCGCCGCCGCCAGCGCCACGGCGCCGCCCGGCTCCAGGACCAGCTTCATCCAGCGCGCGGCAAAGGCGATCGCCGCCAGCGCTTCCGTGTCGCTGGCGGTCAGCGCGCCGGCCAGCAGCCGGCGATTGATCTCGAACGTGATATTGCCGGGCGATTTCGACAGCAGCGCATCGCAGATGGAGCGATGGTCGCCGGAATTCTCGATCCGCTTGCCGGCCGCCAGCGAGCGTGCGGTGTCGTCGAACTCCTTCGGCTCGCAGGCATAGACCTTGGTCTTGGGATAGCGCCCCGTCACCGCGGTGGCGATGCCGGAGACGAGGCCGCCACCGCTGCACGGCGCCAGCACCGCGTCGGGCGCAATGCCGATCCGGCCAAGATCCTCGGCGATCTCCAGCCCGATGGTGCCCTGGCCGGCGATGATCGCCGGATCGTCATAGGGCGGCACCACGACATAGCCCTTGTCGGCGGCGATGCCGCGGGCGATTACCTCGCGGTCTTCCTTGTAGCGGTCATAGGTCTTCACCTCGGCGCCCAGGGCGCGGGTGTTCTCCAGCTTAATGCGCGGCGCGTCGGCCGGCATGACGATGATGGCGGGCACGCCCAGTTGCGCGGCGGCCGCAGCGACGCCCTGGGCATGATTGCCGGAGGAGAAGGCGACGACGCCGGGGACCGGGCCGGCCTCTTGCGCCGAGCGGATCTTGTTATAGGCGCCGCGGAACTTGAACGAGCCCGTGATCTGCAGGCATTCCGGCTTCACGAAGGCGCGGGCGCCCAGCCGGCGATCCAGCTCCGGATATCGCAGCAGCGGCGTGCGCTGGGCGTGGCCGGCGATGCGCCGGGCCGCGATTTCGACATCGGCGAGCGTGACCGCCGGGGCGGCAAGATCAATGTGGTTCGACAAGTCCCAGGTCCTCCGCGAGACCCAGCTTGGCGACGCCCTGGTTCAGGCGGGCGCGGTAGATCTGGGTGTTCTCCAGGACCCGCATGATATAATTGCGCGTCTCGTCAAAGGGAACAGATTCGATCCAGTCGATCACGTCGACACCGCGCTCGCGCGGGTCGCCATAGGCGTAGATCCAGTCGCGCGCCCGGCTCGGCCCGGCATTGTAAGCCGCGGCCATCAGGATATAGGAGCCGCCGAACCGGTCGAGCAGATCGTCCACATAGGCGCGGCCCAGGGTCACGTTGTAGCTGCCGTCGCTGGTCAGGCGCTTCTCGGCATATTTGACGCCGACTTTCTTGGCGATGCTCTTGGCCGTCGCGGGCATGAGCTGCATCAGGCCCTTGGCGCCGGCGGACGATACGGCGCCGACATCGAAGGCGCTTTCCTGCCGGATCAGGCCCAGCAGCAGCGCCGGCTCCGGGTTCTTGCCCTCCGGCAGCTTGATCACCGGATAGAGGTAGTCGATCATCTCGACGCCGCGGGTGCGCGCTTCCTTGGCGACCGAGACGGCGAAGTCGCGGCGGTTGATCTCCGCTGCCAGCCCGGCGACGAGCTGGTATTCGGCGGGCTTGGAGCTCAGCTCCATCAGCTTGGAGAGGAAATAGCGCGCCCGCTCGCCTTCGCCGAGCGCGGTCAGCATGCGCACCACGCGCACCAGTTCCTTCTTGTCGAAGACCTGCTTTTCCTTGGCCGACGGTTTCGGCGTGCCGGCCAGGCGGATCTCGCGCGTATCGGCCAGGCGCAGCGCCGCCACTTGCCCATAGAAGCTGGTGATGCCCTTGGACGCGGCCTTGTACCAGTCCTGCGCCTTGGCCACGTCGCCCATATGCTCGGCGGCGCGGCCGGCCCAATAGGCGCCGCGCGACTGCGAGATGATGGAGGTGGTGCCGGCGTAGATGGCGGTGAAATGCTTCATCGCCGTCGGCGCATCGTCGAGGAAGCGCAGCGCGATCCAGCCGGCCATGAACTCGCCCTCGGCAAAGGCCTCGCCATTGTCGGTGCCGTGCGCCGCCGCCAGCCGGTAGGCGGCGGAGATGTTGCCGTCCTCGAGCGAGCCGCGCGCGGCGCGCTTCAGCTCCGACCACAGCAGGTCCGGCCGCGGCACGTTCTGTGGCGGCGGGTCGAGCAGGTCGGCGGCCTCGGCGAACTTGTCCTGGCGGCGCAGCAGGCGCGCCCGCTCGAAGATCAGGCCGGGGTCGTTGCGCAGTTCCTTCGGCACGTTGGCAAGCGCCAACGCCGCGTCCTTGGCCTGGTCCGACAGCTTCATGCGCGCGCGCGCCAGCGCCTGATGGCCGGCATCGACCCGGGTCAGCATGCGCGTCGCCTGGTCGCGCTTATCCTCCCACAGCAGCCGGTCGAGGCGCGCCCAATGCTCCTTCTGGTGCAGGAGGTGGCCGAAGCGCTGCAGGAAGACCTGCTCGTCCTCCTTGTTGAAATCGTCCTCGATCCAGGCGGTCTGCACCACGCGCTCGGCGCGCTGCTCCTGCCGTGTCGCCACCAGGGCGCCGGCCAGCTTCATGGCGCCTTGCGCCGTGGTCGGCTCGCGCTCCCCGAACCATTGCAGCACGTCCTGCGGCTTCAGATAGTCGGGCATCGCCCGCTCGGCCTGCTGGGTCAGGCTGTAGCGGAGCGGCCAGTCCGGATTGGCCTTCAGGAAGGCGGTCATTTCCTTGAAATCGCGGCCCGGCCCCGGGCGCGTCAGGTCCAGCCAGATGATGACCTTGCCGGGCAGGGGATCCTTGGCCCGCTCGATCAGGCGCCTGGCCTCCTTCCAGCGGTCCTTCTTCACCGCCGCGAAGGCCTGCTTGTAGAGCGCGATGTCTTTGGCGCTGAGGCCGGCCGACTCGGCGGCCGGCGCCGGATGGAGGCCCCCCAAGGCCGCCACGAGCAGCACCACGCCGGCGAAAAAAGTCAGGAATCGCCGCAATTTGACCCTCTTAACCATAAAGCGCCGGCATCTTAGTCGGCGCTCCAATCCCAAGCAATTAACCGCTTCGATCCCTTGCGCGCGGGCGGACGCACCGAAAGCGCGCAGGATCGCCGCATTATGGTGACTAATTCGTTATCATCGCTTGAAAGCATGGCGGGAGCATGGCAATTCTCGGCACTCCGCGGCGGATTGGTGACACGTGTCACGTCCGGTTTCGCGCTGGAAAAGGCAAACCACCATGGCGAAGTTCAAAGGTTCCATCACCGCCCTTCTTACCCCGTTCAGGAACGGGGGGGTCGACGCGAAAGGATTCCAGGACTTCGTCGAGTGGCAGATCGCCGAGGGGATCGACGGACTGGTGCCGTGCGGCACCACCGGCGAAAGCCCGACGCTCAGCCATGACGAACATAAGCGGGTGGTGGAACTCTGCGTCGAGGCGGCGAAGAAGCGTGTGCCGGTGATTGCCGGCACCGGCTCCAACTCCACCGCCGAGGCGATCGAGCTGACCCAGCATGCCGAGCAGGCGGGCGCCGACGCCGCGCTGGTGGTGCTGCCCTATTACAACAAGCCGACGCCGGAAGGGCAGTACCAGCACTTCAAGGCGATCCACGATTCCACCGGCCTGCCGATCATCATCTACAATGTTCCGCCGCGCAGCGCCGTCGACATGAGCGTCGAGACCATGGCGCGCCTGGCGAAACTGCCGCGCATCGTCGGGGTGAAGGACGCGACCGCCGACCTGGCCCGCCCGATCCGCACCAAGCTCGCCATCGACAAGGAATTCATCATGCTGTCGGGCGAGGATGCGACGGCGCTGCCGTTCCTGGCACAGGGCGGAGTGGGCTGCATCTCGGTCACCTCCAACGTGGCGCCGCGCCTGACCGCGGAGATGCACAAGGCCTGGCGCGACGGCGATCTGAAGAAGGCGATACAGATCAACGAGCGGCTGCTCCCGGTCAGCGACGCCATGTTCTGCGAGACCAGCCCCGGACCGGTGAAATACGCCGCCAGCCTTTTGGGCCGCGCCTCGGCCGAGCTGCGCCTGCCCCTGGCGCCGATCGCCGAAGCCTCGCGCCAGAAGGTGCAGGTGGCGATGACCAAGGCCGGCCTGATCAACTGACGCCGCGAACCTGATTTAACGGTCATGCCCGGATGGCACGCGATCCTTCCACCCAGCGCTTCGCGGCGCAGAACCGCAAGGCGCGCCACGATTACCTGATCGAGGACACGATCGAGGCCGGCATGATGCTGACGGGCTCGGAAGTGAAGACCTTGCGCCTCGGCCGCGCCTCCATCGCCGAGGCTTTCGCGGCGGAGAAGGGCGGCGAGTTCTTCCTGTTCAATTCCTTCTTTCCCGAATACGAGGGCGCGAACCGGTTCAATCATCCGCCGCGCCGCGCGCGCAAGCTGCTGCTGCGCAAGAAGGAGATGAACAAGCTGATCGGGCTGACGCAGCGTTCCGGCATCACCCTCATCCCGCTATCGATCTATTTCAACGACCGCGGCATCGCCAAGCTGCAGCTCGGCCTCGCCAAGGGCAAGCGCAAGGTCGACAAGCGCGCCGCCGAGAAGGAGCGCGACTGGAAGCGCGAGCAGTCGCGGCTGCTCAGCCACCGCACCAAGGACCAGTGAGCAAGGAACTCACCACCATCGGCTTCGATGCCGACGACACGTTGTGGCACAACGAGCGCATCTATCGCCTGACCGAGGCGCGCTTTGCCGCCATGCTTGGGGATCACGCTCCGGCGGAGAATGTGTCGCGCCGCCTGCTGGAGGCGGAGAAGCGCAACCTGCATCTCTACGGTTTCGGCATCAAAGGCTTCACCCTGTCGATGATCGAGACGGCGGTGGAGGTGACCGACGGCCGCGTCTCCAATGACTCGATCCGCCAGATATTGGAAGCCGGGCGCGAGATGCTGCAGCATCCGGTGGAAGTGTTGCCGGGTGCGCGCGAGACGCTGGAAGCGTTGGCCGGCCGCTATCGCCTGGTCATGATCACCAAGGGCGACCTGTTCGACCAGGAGCGCAAGCTGGCGGCCTCAGGCCTCGGCGAACTGTTCAACGCCGTCGAGATCGTGAGCGACAAGAACGCCGACACCTACCGCCGCATCTTCACCCGCCATGGCGACGGGCCGGACCAGGCCATGATGATCGGCAATTCGGTCAAGTCCGACATTCTGCCCGCCATCGAGGCTGGAAGCTGGGGCGTGCATGTCCCATACGAGATCACCTGGGCGATGGAGCATGCCGAGGCGCCGGTGGAGCATCCGCGGTTTAGGCGGATGCAGCACCTCGGCGAACTCGCGCCATTGATCGCGCGGATCAGCGATCGCAGCTAGCGAGCCTCAATCCATCTCGTGCGCCGGGACGCGCTCCGGCGAGCCGCTGGGGGCGGCGCGCAGATACTGCGCCGGCCAGGAGGCCTTGACGCCGAGCTCTTCCGCGGCGTGCAGCGGCCAATAGGGGTCGCGCAGCAATTCGCGGGCGAGCAAGGCGAAGTCGGCCTGGCCGTTGCGGATGAGCTGATCCGCCTGCGCGGCGTCGGTGATCAGGCCGACGGCGGCGGTGGCGATGCCGGCCTCGCGCCGGATGCGCTCGGCGAACGGCGTCTGGTAGCCGGCGCCGATCGGGATCTTCGCATTGCTGACGTTGCCGCCGGACGAGGCGTCAATGACGTCCGCGCCGAGCGCCTTCAATTGCTTCGCCAGTTCCACCGATTGCGCGATGTCCCAGCCGCCTTCGGTCCAGTCGGTGCAGGAGAGGCGCACGAACAGGACGATGTTGTCCGGCAGCGCCTTGCGCACCGCGGCGACGGTGTCGCGCAGGAAGCGGGTACGGTTCTCGAACGAGCCACCGTACTGGTCGGTGCGGCGGTTGCTGAGCGGCGAGTAGAACTCGTGGAACAGGTAGCCGTGCGCGCCATGGACCTCGATCACGCGGAAGCCGGCATCGACCGAGCGCTTGGCGGCGGTGACAAAGGCGTCCTGCAGCTTGCCGATCTCGGCAACCGTCAGTTCCTTCGGCTTCGGATAAGTGTCGGCGAAAGGCTCGGGGCTCGGGCCGAGCACCTGCCAGCCGCCTTTGTCCGGCGTCACCTCGCCGGCACCCGACCAGGGGCGGAAGGTGCTGGCCTTACGACCGGCATGGGCAAGCTGGATGCCGGCGATGGAGCCCTGCTGATGGATGAAGCGGGTGATGCGCTCCAGCGGCTCGAAATGTTTCTCGCTCCACACGCCCAGATCTTCCGGCGAGATGCGGCCTTCCGGCGTGACACCCGCGGCCTCGGTGAAGATCAGGCCGGCGCCGCCGATGGCGCGCGCGGCAAGGTGTGCGAAGTGCCAGTCATTGGCGAAACCATCCTCGGAGGAATATTGGCACATCGGCGACACACCGATGCGGTTGGCGAAGGTGACGCCGCGCAGCCGCAGCGGTTCGAACAAATGGGGCATGAGAAAAGACCTTAGAGACGAGTTGGCGGGAAGCTCTCGGACTCTCAGGTTAGGTCATCAGCCGCCGAGCGCAAGGGCCGCCGCCGCATTTCGATCGCGAGAAGTACTTGTCCCTGCGGCGCGTGGGGCTTAGCCCGCTTCCAGATAGCGTTGCACTTCGGCGGCACTGACCGCGCGGCGCAGTGACGCATCTTCCGCTTCGCAGATCATGGCGAAATGATCGACGAAGGCGCCGCCGAACAATCGTTTGGCCGCTTCACTGGCGCGGAAGCGGCGCGTGGCTTCGAGCAGATCGGCCGGCAGGCGCGGCGCGTTGGGCGGAATCTCGTTCGGACCGCCGCCGGCGATGGGCGCATCCTTCAGCGTCAGCTTGCGCTCCAGGCCGTCGAGGCCGGCGCCGAGCATCAAGGCCAGGGCGAGATGGACGTTCACGTCACTGCCGGGCAGGCGCAGCTCCAGGCGCGTCATGTCCGGTGTCTCCGTGGCGATGCGCACGGCGGCGGCATAATTGTAGGGTGCCCAGCTCACGGTCTTTGGCGCCCAGCTCCCCGGCGCCAGGCGGCGATAGGCGTTGACCGTGTGGCCCAGCATCGGGAAGGCGTCGGGCGCCAGCTCGATGATGCCGGCGAGGAAGGATCTCGCCGCGGCGCTCAAGCCCTGCGGATCGGCGCGATCGGCGAACAGGTTGCGGCCCGACTTGGGATCGCGCAGCGACAGGCAGATGTGCCCGCCGATACCGGGAAATCCCGCCCCAAGCAGCGGCATGAAGGACGCGGTCAGATCGCGCTGGCGGCAGAAGGCCTTGGTGAACATGCGGAAGAAGGCGGCATCGTCCGCCGCACGCATCGCCGGCTTGTGCCGCAAGGTCGCTTCCAGGCAGCCGGGGCCAAGCTCGACGCCGAGCGCGAACAGATCGATATCCGCCGCGCGCAGCACGCTCTCGAG
>DASZQC010000612.1:0-5492 GCA_035549815.1 Dongiaceae bacterium | reverse complement strand
ATGACTTACCTGCAGGCGCTCCCCCTCTTGCCACGCCGGCCATGGTTTCTTGGGCATGTTTTTCCGAACGTTAGCATAGTCGCGGCCGATCCCGCAGGTTTTCAATACTGCCTTTCCGTGCCGCTTGATCTGACGACAGGTCGCGGGCCAGGATGGCGGCCCGCCTCTCGAATCCGCTCCGGAAGCCGTATGCCCACCGATATCGCCAACCAGAACAACGACAAGATCGCGCTGGTGACGGGCGGGGCGAAGCGCATCGGCAAGTCGATCGTGCTGCGCCTGGCGGAGAATGGCTGGAGTGTCGCCATCCACTACCGCAAGTCGGCGGCGAAGGCCGAGGCGGTCGCGGCCGAGGTGCGCCTGCGCGGCGGGCGAGCGGTCACGATCCCGGCCGACCTCACCAACGAGGCCGAGGTGGTGGAGATCATCCCCAAGGTCCACGCCACGCTGGGGCCGCTGACCTTGCTGGTCAACAACGCCTCCGTCTTCGAGATGGACAAGGCGGACACGGCGACGCGCGAAAGCTGGGACAAGCATATCGAGGCCAATTTGCGCGCGCCCTTCGTATTGAGCCAGGCCTTCGCGCGGCAATTGCCCGAGGGCGAGGAAGGCAACATCGTCAATCTGCTGGACCAGAGGGTGTGGAAGCTGACGCCCTATTTCATCAGCTACACCATCGCCAAGATGGGCCTGTGGACCCTGACCCGCAGCCTGGCGCTGGCCTATGCGCCGCGCATCCGGGTCAACGGCATCGGGCCGGGCCCCACCTTGCCCTCCCCGCGCCAAACGGAGGAGCAGTTCGCCCAGCAATCCGCCGCCATGCCGCTGGGCCATGGCGCCACCCCGCAGGAGATCGCCCGCTGCGTTCTCTACATCTTGAGTGCGCCGTCCATGACGGGACAAATGATTGCGTTGGACGGCGGCGAGCATCTGGGCTGGCAGGTTCCCGGCAAGGGCTTCCAGCCGCGCGAATAAAGCGCGCCGGTTCGAGTCGCATTTGGGCAGCCCGTCGCTATAATGATCGAAGGTGTCGGACAGGGCGCAGTTGCCTTAGGCCCGGTAAGCCAGGATCGTCGCGAAATGATCGTCTCGAAATGATCACTGGCGCTCGGCAACCAACGACACCAGATAGCATTTACCGTTGACGGGAGCCCCAGGGTGCGGCTCCTTCACCAGCCCCAGAGTGCGGCGAACATCCGAAAGGATCAAAGCCATCATGTCGCCTGCGGAGAAAGTTACCGCACTGTCCGCCATTGCGCATGGCCGGACCATGAAAGTGTTCGTGCGCGACCTGATCCTGCCCTGCAGGATCGGTGTCTATAGCCACGAAAAGCACGCCGAGCAGCGCGTGCGCATCAACCTGGAACTGGCCTGCCACGAGCATCCGGCGATCAACGACGACCACAACAACGTCGTCTGCTATGCCGAAATCGTGGAAGGCATCCGCGGCCTGCTGAACGGGGGCCACATCAACCTGGTGGAGACCCTGGCCGAGCGGATCGCCGCCATGTGCCTGGAAGATCACCGGATCGTCGGCGCCAAGGTGCGGGTGGAAAAGCTGGATGTCATGCCGGAAGCCAGCGCCGTCGGGGTCGAAATTGAGCGTCAGCGGCGCTGACGGCCCGTCGCCCTCCCGTCACATATCGTTAATAGTTAATTCTCTGTCTCAGCTTAACCGCGATTCGCGGCGGGAATCCGCCATTTTTCCGGAACCGGGCCGTCAAAATGGCTGAGTCGTGCGGCTTTCGACGGAAGTTGTGCACAGCGGGCCGCAGGAGTCCGCGAACTTCGTAAGAGTCAAGCGATGAATCGTGTTTGTGACTCACAAGCGACGATCTGCAACATTGAAATCAAATTTTTTCAATGGCTTAGTCATTTCCGCCTATTTTTTATGCAATTGGCGAAAGCCGCGGGAATCCTAGACTGACACATTTCTGAATCGGGCTTTTCGACAGACTTATCCACAAGAGTCGTGGATATCTGCCCGGTTGGTCAAAGGACGACCTGCTTAGCTTAACGGAATCGCGGATTCGTGCGATTCATCCGCGCCGGAATCGCCCAGCAGCGACATCCGCACTGCTGCCAGGAACGGGATTTGACCGCGGCAACATCCCGGCGTAATCGGGGCCTCGTCAGAAAAATTTCGAATCATGCGACCCAAAGCCAACAAGCCCGAGCCGGTCGAGATCGAAGACCACCTTCGAACGGATGAGCAGCCGGAAGGCGGCTCCGCGAGCAAGCTTCGCGGCGGCGAAAGCCTGACGCGCGGCATGGAGATCATCCGCGACCGGGTAAAGACGCTGCCGAACCAGCCGGGCGTCTATCGCATGATCAACCAGCGCGGCGACGTGCTCTATGTCGGCAAGGCGCGCGATCTCAAGAAGCGCGTCACCACCTATGCCCAGCCCTACCGCCTGGCGATGCGGCTGCAGCGGATGGTGTCGGAGACGGTGGCGATGGAATTCGTCGCCACCCATACCGAGGTCGAGGCGCTGCTGCTGGAAGCCAACCTGATCAAGCGCTTCATGCCGCGCTACAACGTGCTGCTGCGCGACGACAAGAGCTTCCCCTACATCGTCATCACCGGCGACCACGAGATCCCGCAAATCGCCAAGCACCGCGGCGCGCGCAACCGGCCGGGGGAATATTTCGGCCCCTTCGCCTCCGCCGGCGCGGTCAACCGTACCATCGTCGCCCTGCAACGGGCCTTCCTGCTGCGCAATTGCAGCGACAGCATGTTTGCCGCGCGGACCCGGCCGTGCCTGCAATACCAGATCAAGCGCTGCTCCGCCCCCTGCGTGCAGCGCATCTCCACCCCGGACTATGCCGAGCTTGTGCAGGAGGCGCGCGATTTCCTCACGGGGAAGAGCCGCGAGATCCAGGAGCGCCTGGCGCGCGAGATGCACGAAGCGAGCGACGCCTTGGATTTCGAGCGCGCCGCCCGGCTGCGTGACCGCATCCAGGCCCTGACCCAGATACAGTCGCGGCAGGACATCAACCTGGCCGGCGTGGAAGAAGCCGACGTCATCGCCGCGTTCCAGGAAGGCGGCCAGACCTGCATCCAGGTCTTCTTCTTCCGCAACCACGGCAATTACGGCAACCGCGCCTATTTCCCCAGCCACGACAAGAGTGCGGAGTTGCCCGAGATCATGGCCGCCTTCATGGGCCAGTTCTATGAGAACAAGCAGCCGCCGCGCCTGATCCTGGTGAGCCAGGAGCCGGCGGAATGCGAGTTGCTGACCGAGGCGCTAACCGTGCGCGCCGGCGCCAAGGTCGAGATCCTGGCGCCGCAGCGCGGCGACAAGCGCAAGGCGCTGGATCATGCGTTGCTCAACGCCAAGGACGCCCTGGCCCGCCGCACCGCCGAGACCGGCACGCAACAGAAATTGCTGCGCGGCATCGCCGAATTGTTCGGCCTCGACCAGCCGCCGAAACGCATCGAGGTCTATGACAACAGCCACATCTCCGGCACCAATCCCTATGGCGCGATGATCGTCGCCGGGCCGGAAGGCTTCATGAAGAACCAGTACCGCAAGTTCGCCATCCGCCGCGTGGTGCAGACGGCGGCGCCGGAGGTGCAGCCGCCGACTGCGGATGCGGCCGATCCGGCGCAAGCGGCAGAGGACGCCGCGCGCGCGCAATTGGCGACCGACGATGCGGCGATCAAGGGCGACATCCAGCCGGGCGACGATTACGCCATGATGCGCCAGGTGCTGACGCGGCGCTTCTCGCGCGCCATTGCGGAGGACCCGGATCGCCAGCGCGGCATGTGGCCGGACCTGGTGCTGATCGATGGCGGCCAGGGCCAGCTCTCCGCCGCGCTCGACGTGTTCCGCGAGCTGGGCCTGGACGACGTGCCGGTCGCGGCCATCGCCAAGGGGCCGGACCGCAATGCCGGGCGCGAGCGCTTTTTCGTCCCGGGGCGCGAACCCTTCTCGGTCGATCCGAAAAGCCCGGTGCTCTATTTCCTGCAACGGCTGCGCGACGAAGCTCACCGCTTTGTCATCGGCGCGCACCGCGCCAAGCGCTCGGCCCTGATCGGCAAGTCGGAGCTGGACCAGATTCCCGGCATCGGCGCCAAGCGCAAGAAAGCGCTGCTGCTGCATTTCGGCTCGGCGCGGGCGGTCGCGCGCGCGGGGCTTTCGGATTTGTGCGCCGTCGAAGGCATCAGCGAAACCGTGGCGCAGAAAATCTACGGCCATTTCCATGGCGGTTGATTTCCGCGGCGGTTGAATGACGGCGGTTGAATGACACCGGCGGGTTCACCGCATTTGATGCAAAAGCCACCGCGCCGGACTGCGGCGACGGGCATTGTGACAGGCCGGCGCCGACCTGCTATGGTCGCGCCGGATCGGAGCCGGACTGCCCAGCAATGCTGAATTTCGCCAACATTCTCACCATGTCGCGCATCGCCGCGATCCCGCTGATCGTGGCCTTCCTGATGCTGGGCGGCCACTTCTGGCAGTGGATCGCCCTGGCGCTGTTTGTGCTGGCCTGCGTCACCGACTGGTTCGATGGCTATGTCGCGCGGCGCCTGCATCAGGTCTCGCCGCTCGGCCGCTTCCTCGATCCGATCGCCGACAAGCTGGTGGTGGCCGCGGTGCTGCTGATCCTGGTGGCGATGCGCCACATCGAGGGCTGGGCGATTCTGGCGGCGCTGATCATCCTGTGCCGCGAGATCCTGGTCTCCGGCTTGCGCGAGTTCCTGGCGGAACTGCGCGTCGGCGTGCCGGTCAGTCTCCTCGCCAAATGGAAGACGACGGTGCAGATGATCGCCCTCGGATTCCTCATCGTCGCCAAGGCGGATTCCGAGGTGCCGATCAACGCGATGCTGATCGGCGAGATACTGTTGTGGATCGCCGCCGGCCTGACCCTGGTGACTGGCTACGACTATCTGATGATCGGGCTGCGCCACATGGCGGCGGATTCCCGCCGGTCCAGCGATCAGCCTTGACGGGACATTCTGCGGCTGCATGAAGATTCTGGGCCTCGGCGGGTGGAGCGGTTCCGGCAAGACCACCTTGCTGGCGAAGCTGATCCCCGAGCTGGTGCGCCGCGGCATCACCGTCTCCACCATGAAGCACGCGCATCACGGCTTCGACCTCGACCAGCCGGGCAAGGATTCGCATGTGCACCGCACCGCCGGCGCCACCGAGGTGCTGATCTCGTCGGAGAAGCGCTGGGCGCTGATGCATGAGCTGCGCGGCGCGCCGGAGCCGAACGCGGCGGAGCTGATCCGCCACATGTCGCCGGTCGACCTGCTGCTGATCGAAGGCTTCAAGCGCGAGCCGCACGACAAGCTGGAGATCCATCGCGCCGAGAACGGCAAGCCGCTGCTGTCTACCGACGACCCGACCTATGTCGCGATTCTATCGGATGGGCCGGTGAACGGAACGAAGCTGCCGGTCCTGGACCTGAACGACATCCCGGCGATCGCCGATTTCATCGTCGCCCATTGCGGGCTCAAGGCGCGGAGCTAGTCCCCAGGCAAC
>DASZQC010000611.1:0-11633 GCA_035549815.1 Dongiaceae bacterium | reverse complement strand
TCCCCGTCTAAAGTTTTACCGTGCCGCCTTCGCGCACGCTCTTGTCCGCCGCCAGCACCACCGCCAGCGATCGCACGGCATCCGACATGTGCTGCGAGAGATCGAGATTCTCGCGGATCGCCTTCAGCACGAAGGCCTGCTCCCGGTTGCAGAGTTCCTGGTGCCCCGGCTCGTCCGCCATGGAGCGGTCCTCATCCGGGCGCGCATATTTGCCCTGCGCATCCCGCGCCGACCAATGCGTGCGAATGGTGGAGGTCTTGGTATGCGTTTCCATGTCGGCGGACTTGGCGCCTTCCTTCATCACGATCGAGACGCAGCCGCGCGGTGTCATCACATCCTTCACGAAGAAGGCGGTCTCCGAGATCATCGGGCCCCAGGCGGCCTCGTACCAACCGATCGAGCCATCCTCGAACAAGACCTGCAGGTGGCCGTAATTGTACATGTCGGGCGCGATCTCATCGCTGAGGCGCAGGCCCATGCCGCGCACCTCAACCGGCTTCGCATCGCAGATCTGGCACATCACGTCGATATAGTGGACGCCGCAATCGACGATGGGCGAGGTCGTCTGCATCAGCCGCCGATGCACCGCCCATTCCGGGCCGGCGGACTGCTGGTTCAAATTCATGCGCATCACGTAGGGGCCGCCGAGGACGCGCGCGGTGCGGATGAACTCGATCCAGGAGGGATGATGGCGCAGGATGTAGCCGATCACCAGCTTGCGCTTGAGCCGCGTCGCCGAGGCCACGACGCGCTCCGCCTCGGCGACCGTCGCGGCCAGCGGCTTTTCCAGGAACACATGCGCGCCGGCTTCCATCGCCTTGATGGCGTACTCGGCGTGGCTGTCGGTGTGGGTGTTGATCGACACCACGTCCGGCTTGGTGGCGGCGAGGCCTTCCTCGAAACTGCCGAAGCGCGGATAGCGGCGCAGAGCCTCCGGCAGCGTCACCTCCGACCGATTGGCGAGGCCGACGATCTCGAAGCCCGGATTTGTGTCATAGGCCTGGGCGTGGCTGAGGCCCATATTGCCGAGGCCGACGACCAGGACGCGCAGAGGCTTCATTTCACCGCTCCGGAGGTCAGGCCGCGGATCAGCTGGCGCGAGAAGATGAGATAGAGGATGAGCGCCGGCGTCAGCGACAAGGTGAGCGCCGCCAGCACCGCGTTCCAGTTGGTGACGAACTGGCCGATGAAGACCTGGGTGCCCAAGGTGATGGTCTTGGTGCTTTCCGCCGGCGCCAGGATCAGCGGGAACCAGAGGTCGTTCCAGATCGGGATCATGGAAAAGATCGCCACTGTCGCCATCGCCGGGCGCACCAGCGGCACCACCAGGCGGAAGAAGATCGCATATTCCGACAGGCCGTCAACGCGGCCCGCATTCTTCAGGTCGGACGACACGGTCTGCATGAATTCCGACAGCACGAAGCAGGCGAGCGGCAGGCCTTGCGCCGTATAGACCAGGATCAGCGCGAAGAGCGTGTTCACCAGGCCGGAGCCCGCCATCATTTCCAGGATCGCGATGGTGCCAAGCCGGATCGGCACCATGACGCCCAGCGCCAGGAACACGCCGAGGAAGATGTTGCCGCGGAAGCGGTATTCCGTCAGTGCGAAGGAGGCCATCGCGCCGAACAGCAGGATGAAGAATAGCGAGCCGACGGTCACGATCAGGCTGTTCTGGAAATAGGCCAGGAAGTCGCCCTGCTTCAGCACCGTCTCATAGCCGATCAGGCTGAAGGAACCGGCGCCCGGCGGTGTCAGCGGATGGTTGAAGATCGCCTTCCGCTCCTTGAAGGAATTCATGATGATGAGCAGCACCGGCAGGATCGCGATCAGCGTATAGCCGGTCAGCAGCACATGGACTGCGGCGCGCCGGGTGCGGAGGATGGGAGCCTGGGCCATCTCGACGCCTTAGAACTGGTAGCGGCGGATACGCCGCTGGATGACGAGCAGGTAGAATCCCACCACGCTCAAGATGATCAGGAACATCACGGTGGCGATGGTGGCGCCCATATGCTGGTCGCCCAATTGCAACTGGTGCCCGAAGAAGGTGCGGTAGAGGAACGTGCCCAAAATGTCGGTCGCGAAGTTGGGTCCGGCCAGCGCGCCTTGCGACACATAGATGAGGTCGAAGGCGTTGAAATTGGCGACGAAGGTCAAGATCGAGACCAAGCCGATGGCGGGGAGGATCAGCGGCAGCTTGATCTTCCAGAACTGCTTGATGCCGACCACGCCGTCGCATTCCGCCGCCTCGATCACCTCTTCCGGGATCGAGAGCAAAGCGGCATAGATCAGCATCATCGGGATGCCGATATATTGCCAGACGGAGACCAGCGAGATGGTGACCAGCGCGGTATGCTCCTGCCCCAGCCAGGGGCCGAACAGAAACTTGAGGCCGATGGCATCCAGCAGATTCGGCGCCACGCCCCAGAGCGGGCTCAGGATCAATTTCCATATGAAGCCGATGACGACGAAAGACAGCATGGTCGGCATGAACAGGGTGGTGCGATAGGCAGCGCGGAAGCGCAGGTTCGGCACGCTCAACATCGCCGCCAGCGCGATGCCGATCGGGTTCTGCACCGCCATGTGAATGGCGAAGAAGAGGACGTTGTTGGTCAGCGCGTTCCAGAAACTGGCCGACCAGCGCGGATCGGTGAACAGCAGGCGGAAATTGTCCAGCCCCACGAAGCTCACCACCTGGTCCTTCGCCGTGAACAAGGACAGGCGCAACGTCTCCGCCAGCGGCACGATCATCAGCGCCGTATAGACGAGCAGAGCCGGCGCCAGGAAGACGAGGATATGCCAGCGTCGCGGCCGGCGCGGAGTGGCCAGGTCAGTCACGGTGCGGGATCTTGCATCCGGTTGCGACATCGGGCGCCCCGTATCCTTAGGAACAGGGCGCCCGATGGTCAGCTTAGCCGGTTACTGCGCCGGCTTATACCAGCTGTCGAGGCCGTCCTGCAGCCGCTTGGCGGCGGCCTCCGGCGTCTCGGTGCCGTTGATCACGTTGGCGGAGGCGCCCCAGGTTTCGTTCTCGAGGTTGGGCGTGCCGCGCGACAGGATTTGGTAGGTGGAGCGGATCGTCTGCTGGCACTTGCCGCGCCAATCGACGAATTCCTGCGCCAGCGGGTCCTGCAGCTTCACCGCATGGCTGGACAGGCTGAAGAAGCCCGGCAGCGAGTTGGCGTAGATGTCGGCGAATTCCGCCGAGGTCAGCCAGGCCAGGAACTTCTTGGCCTCTTCCGGATGCGCCGACTTGGCATTGGCGCCCATGGCGATGTCGGCATGGTCGGAGATGTAGCAGGTGTCGCCCGCCTTCTTCACCGGCGGATAGAAGGCGCCCATCTTGAACTCGGCCTGGGCGTTGAAGACCGAGATGTCCCAGGAGCCGGCGGGATAGATCGCCGCACGGCCGAGGGCGAATAGGTTCTGGCTGTCCGGATAGGCCTGTGCCTGGTAGCCGTCGCCGAGATAAGCGGCCCAGCGCGCCAGCACCTGGTACGGCTCGACCCAGGGCGCATCGGTCAACTTTTCCTTGCCGGCGATCAGCGCCTTGCGGCCGTCTTCGCCGTGCCAGTAGTTCGGGCCGATATTCTGGTAGCCCATCGTGGCCGCTTCCCACTGGTCCTTGGTGCCCATGGCCATCGGGATGTAGGTGCCGTCGGCCTTGATCTTGTCCAAGGCGGCGAAGAATTCGTCCTCCGTCTGCGGCACGGCAATGCCGAGCTGGTCGAACGCATCCTTGTTGTAGATGAAGCCGTGGATGACCGAGGCCATCGGCACGCAGAAGGTGGTGGCGCCGTCATCGGTGCTCCAGGCGGAGCGCGCCACCGGGCTGAACGTGTCCATGCCCGGAATGTCGTTCACGCTGGTCAAATGACCCTTCTTGAACAGCTCCAGCGAGGCGTCGAACGGACGGCAGGTGATCAGGTCGCCCGCGGTGCCGGCGTCGAGCTTGGTGTTGAGCGCGGCGTTGTATTCCGTCGGCGCCGAGGGCGAGAACACGACCTTGATACCCGGATTGGCCTTTTCGAAGGCCGGAATGATCTTCTCCTGCCAGATCGGCAGATCGTCGTTGCGCCAGCTTTCGATGGTCAGCGTGACATCCTGCGCCGATGCGGCCGAGCCCAGCATCGCGCCGAACGCCAAAGCGGTGGTGCCGAGAATTGCACTCCGAATATTGCGACGTGACATAAGGAAACCTCCCTTTTCTTGGTTCTATTTCGTGCCTGAAGCCTTCGCCGTTATTGGCGGCGTTGCGCCGAGCCAGGCCAGAGCCGGGCGCAGATGTCCTTTGGATTTCGTCAGCAGTTCGGCCGCATCCGGAACGCTCGCGGCGCCGGCGGCCAGCAGGATGGCGATCTTCGGTTCGAAGTCCGCCGCGCGCAATTTCTCCTGCGCGATCGCCGCATCGACTCCGGCGATGCGGGCGACGATGCCCGCCGCCCGCGCCCGCAATTTCTCGTTCTCGGGGCGCACATTGACCATCATGCCGTCATGCACATGGCCCAGCTTCACCGCGATCAGGGTCGAGAGCATGTTCAGCGCCGCCTTCTGCGCCGTGCCGGCGCCCATGCGCGTGGACCCGGCCAGCACCTCGCCGCCGCTCAGCAACGTGACCGCGACCGTTGCATCTTGGTGGATCGGCGCCCGCTCGTTGCAGGCGATGCCGATGGTCGCGGCGCCCCGTGCCTGCGCCTCTTTCAGCGCGGCACTGGTATAAATGGTGGCGCCGCTGGCGGAGATACCGAGCACTACATCCGCCGCGCCGACCTGTGCCGCCGCGATGTCCGCGCGCGCCTGGTCGGCGTCATCCTCCACCGCGCCGTCGAGGCGCTGGAACGAGGCAGGCCCACCGGCGACGATGGCGAAGGCCTGATCGGGCGCGATGCCGAAGGTGCCGGGGAGTTCGAGCGCGTCGAGGGCGGCGATGAGACCGGAGCTGCCCGCGCCGACATAGATAAGGCGCCCGCCCTTGCCGAGGGCCGCTGCTGCGAGATCGGCCGCAAGCGCCAGGTCCGGCAGCGCCGCCTGAACCGCCGTGACCGCACGCTCCTGACCGCCGAGCAGCGCCGACAGAATGCGCTGATCCGGCCAGGTATCGATGCCCGAAGCACTTTGGCTCACGGTTTCGGTTAGCCGTCCCTGCATGCCTCACCTTGTTCTTATTGAGCAGACAATACCGAAATAATACCATCTGTGTCGAGGCGGAAAATTGCCTGGGACGATTTTCGCCTTCGAACGCTCGATCGGCCTGCCTGCCCTGCGATATTTCTGTGGTTATTAAATGCGTTATGGATAAATGACCGTCCCAGGATAGGTCGCAGAAGTTTCTCTGGCAACGCGCCGCGCTCCTTCATATATTGGTATCTAAGTGGCATTAAGAAGATTGGGCGGGGCAGCGATGGGTGCGGCTTACTTCCTGGGCGTCGATGGCGGCGGGACCAATTGCCGGGCAAGGCTCCGCGACGCCGCCGGGCGCCAGTTGGCCGAGACAACGGGCGGCCCTTCCAACATCTTTACAGACCCGGAAGAGGCCATCGCCACGGTCGACCGCGTCAGCCGCGCTGCCTTCGCTGCGGCGAAACTCGATGCCGCCTTGCTCAGTGAAACCTCCGCCTGCTTCGGCCTCGCCGGCGCCAACATGGCGGGCGCGGTCGCCAAGGTCGAAGCGCATGCCTGGCCCTTCGCCAAGCTGCGCATCGAGCATGACGGCATCATCGCCTGCGTCGGCGCGCATGCGGGCGAAGACGGCGCCATCGCCGCGATCGGCACCGGCGCCGTCTATGTCATCTCGCTGGGCGGCAAGCTGCAGACCTTCGGCGGCTGGGGCTTCATGTTGTCGGACCAGGGCAGCGGTGCCGATCTGGGGCGCGAATCCCTGCGCCGCACACTCTATGCGCGCGACGGCATCATCCAGCGCACGCCCTTCACCGATGCGGTGTGGGCGCGCTTCGATGGCTCCATGGACAATCTGCACCGCTTCGCCGAGACGGCGAAGCCGCGCGACTATGGCGCGCTCACCCCGCTGCTGTTCGAGCATGCCGGGCGCGGCGACCCGATCGCGCGCTTCATCATCGAGCGCGGCCAGACCGGCATCACCCTGGTGCTGGATCACCTGGTCAAGCTTGGCGCCAAGCGCATCTGCATGATGGGAGGCCTGGGCCGCGCCTATCAAAGCTGGCTGCCGGAACGTTTCGCCACCCATTTCGTGTCACCCCGCCACGATGCGCTGGATGGCGCCATCCTGCTGGCCGGCGGTCGGGTGGCCGCATGAGCGAAGCGCATTCCATTTTCGTGCCTGATGCAATTTCTGGCATAGCGGCCGGGCCGCTCTATCTGCGACTGAAGGCGCTGATCCAGGGGGCTATCCAGGACGGCACGCTGGGCGCCAACGACGCGCTGCCATCGGAGCGCGAGATCGCCAGCATGCTCGATATTTCCCGCGTGACCGTGCGCAAGGCGCTGGCGGAGCTGGTGGAAGACGGCGTGCTGACGCAGAAGCGCGGCTCCGGCACCTTCGTCACCGGCGGCCAGCAGCGCGTGGAGCAGCGCCTGTCGCGCCTGACCTCCTTCACCGAGGACATGCTGGCGCGCGGCCTGACCCCCAGCGTCAAATGGCTGCAGAAGATCGTGGCCGCACCCTCGCCCGAGGAAGCCATGGTCCTGGGTCTGTCGACGGGCGAGCGCGTGGTGCGATTGCGCCGCCTGCGCCTCGCCAACGACAAGCCGATGGCGCTGGAGCAGGCGGTGGTGCCGACGCGGCTCTTCGCCACGCCCGAAGCGATCGGCAATTCGCTCTATTCGGCACTGGAATCGGCCGGCGTGCGCCCGGTGCGCGCATTGCAGCGCCTGTCGGCGGAAAGCCTGAATGCGGAAGAAGCCGCGATCCTCTCGGTCGCCGCGGGATCGCCGGCGCTTTACATCGAACGCATCTCCTATCTGGCGGATGGGCGACCGGTCGAATTCACCAAGTGCCACTATCGCGGCGATGCCTATGATTTCGTCGTCGAACTGACCATGGGCGAGAAGAACGAATGAGCCTTGCGTCACCAAGCTGGATGCGGCGCGAGACGCGGGAAGCCGGTGCGGCCGTGGCGCGGCTGTGGTCGCGATCCGGCGAGGCGATCCGGCAAGCCGGCGCCTTGCTGCGCGATCTCGATCCGCCCTTCGTCGCCATCTGCGCGCGCGGCTCATCCGACCACGCGGCGACCTTCTTCAAATATGCCTGCGAGATGCAACTGGGCCTGCCGGTCGTGGCCATGGGGCCGTCGATCGCCTCGGTCTACCGGACGCCCTTGCGGCTCAAGAATGCGGCGATGCTGCTGGTGTCGCAGTCCGGCCGCAGCCCGGACCTGCTCGCCATGGCAAAGAGTGCGCAAGCCGGCGGTGCCAAAGTGATTGCGGTCGTGAACGACGCGGAGTCGCCGGCGGCGGAACTGGCCGACCTTACCATCGCGCTGGAAGCCGGGCCGGAGAAGAGCGTCGCCGCGACAAAGTCCTGCCTTTCCTCCATGGCGGCCGGGCTCGCTGTGCTGGCGGAATGGTCGCACCACGAGGTGCTGCAGGCCGCGCTGCGGCGCCTGCCGGAGGAACTGGAGACGGCCCTGACGCAGGATTGGTCGCCGATGGTCGATTGCTTCCTGCATGCCCAATCCGCGCTGGTGATCGGCCGTGGCCTCGGTCTGCCGGTGGCGATGGAAGCGGCGCTGAAGCTGAAGGAAACCACGACCTTGCATGCCGAGCCCTATAGTGCTGCGGAAGTGCTGCATGGGCCGATCGAGATCGTGCGGGACGGATTCCCGGTGCTGATGTTCCGGCAGGACGATGCGGCTGGCCCATCCCTCGAAAGCTGCGCGGCGGCGCTGGCGGAAGCCGGCGCCCGGGTGCTGATGACGGGACGCGATCTGCCGGTCGCGCGCATGTCGCATCCGGCAACCGGCCTGATCGGCGCGCTGGCATCCTGTTATCTCGCCATCGAGCAGGTGGCCGTCGCGCGCGGGCTAGATCCCGACCATCCGCGCCTGCTGAAGAAAGTCACGGAAACCATCTGATGAGCGCCTTCGCAATCACCGCACCGCGGATTTTTGACGGCACGCAGATGAGTCTGGATCATGCCGTGGTGATTGAGCATGGCCGCGTCGCCGATCTGCTGCCGCGCGCGCAACTGGGCAGTGGCTTGCGCGTCGAACAGATGACAGACGGCGTGCTGGCGCCGGGCTTCATCGATGTGCAGGTCAATGGCGGCGGCGGTGTGCTGCTGAACGATGCACCGACGGTCGCAGGTGTCGCGAAAATCTGCGATGCCCACGCCAAGTTCGGCACCACATCCCTGCTGCCGACCCTCATCACCGACACGCCGGAACTGACGGCGCGGGCCGTCGGCGCGGTGAAACAGGCGATTGCCGATCATCTGCCCGGCTGTATCGGCCTGCATCTGGAAGGGCCGTTCCTGGCGCCGGAAAAGCGCGGCGCACACGATGCGAACCTGATCCGCCAGATGAGCGATGCGGATGTCGACGCGATCCTGGCGATGGGGCTTGAAACCTTGCTGGTCACCCTGTCGCCGGAGCGCGTGCCGGCGCGCATCATCCGCCGCCTGGCCGACGCCGGCGTGATCGTCAGCCTGGGTCATTCCAACGCCACCTATGACCAGATCCTGGCTGCGGCGGATGCCGGTGCCCGCGGCGTCACGCACATCTACAACGCGATGTCGCCACTGACCCATCGGGCGCCGGGCGTGGTCGGCGCGGCGCTGGATTGCGGCGCGCTATGGTGCGGCCTGATCGCCGACGGGCACCATGTGCATCCGGCCGCGATCGGCATTGCGCTGCGCGCGAAGCGTCAGCCCGGCCGCATCTTCCTGGTGACCGATGCGATGTCGACGGTCGGCTCGGACATCCAGGAATTCGAGCTCAACAGCCGCCGCATCCGCCGCCAGGACGGCGTGTTGGTGCTCGACGACGGCACGCTGGCCGGCTCGGACCTCGACATGATGTCCGCCGTGCGTTTCCTGGTGCAGACGATGAAGCTGGACTTACAGGAAGCCTTGCGCATGGCCGCGGCCTATCCCGCGCAGTTCCTCGGCCGCGCCGATATCGGCCGCATCGAGAAAGGCGCCCGCGCCGATCTGGTGCAGATCGACGGCGCCTTGCAGGCGCGCGCTACCTGGCGAAGCGGCGTGCGCGCTTGACCGCTTTCACGCTCCACAGCGCCGTCACCGCGCCGGGCAGCAGGATCAACGAGGATTCTTATGGAACGTGGCCCGGCGGGCAGGCGCCGCGCGCCGCCTGGGTGCTGGACGGCGTCACCGGCATCAATGACCGTGCGCTGCTGCCGGGACCGACCGATGCGGCCTGGTTCGTCGCGCAGGTGCAGGCCGAGCTGCCGGCCTTGCTCGCCGCCGCGCCGGAGCGGCCGATCGCCGAGTTGATCGCACGCCTGGTGGATACGCTCGATGCGCGCCAGCAGACGGCGTGGTTGTCACCGGCGGGCGCCGACGGACGCGAGACGCCGGCCGCCAGCTTCGCGCTCTTACGTCATCTGGGCGACCATGTCGAGATTGCGCGCCTGGGCGATTGTCTGGTGCTGCTGGAGACGACGGACGAGACCGTCCAGGTGCTGGACGATCCGGTCTTGTCGGTCATCGAAGCGGATATCAAGACGCAGGTTCTGGCGCTGCGGTCGCAAGGCATCACGGACCCGGCCGCCATTCTCGCGCAAATGATGCCGTTCCTGCGTGACGTCCGGCGCCGCCGCAACATCGCGGGCGGCTATGGCGTGCTTGCCGCCGACCGGGCCTGCCTGGATCTGCTGCGGGTCGACCGTTTCCCGGCGAGGGAGCTGCGCGGCATTCTGCTGGCGAGCGATGGCTATTATCGCCTGGTCGACATCTACAACACGATGTCGGACGCCGATCTGCTGCGCCGCACCTCGGAGGCCGGCGCCGAAAAAATGCTGGCCCAGCTGCGCGTCATCGAAGCGAACGATCCCCAGGGCGCCCTTCACCCGCGCCTCAAAATGGCCGATGATGCGACGGCCTTGCTGCTCCGCCGCGCATAAATCATCGCAGGATCATCTTGCTCAGCCCTCATTTCGTCCGTTCGGTCCATCGCTATTGGGCTCCCACCGCCACCGCCTTTTTCGTCAACGGCACCGCCTTCGGCGGTTGGGCGGCGCAGATCGCGCATGCAACCGCGCGCATGCAGCTCAGCGAGGGCACATTCGGCCTCATGCTGCTCGGCATGGGCATCGGCGCCGTTCTCGGCATGGTGATCAGCCGGCGCCTGATCGCGCGCCATGGCGCGGGGCCGATCATTCGCGCGACTTTCCTGCTTTTCCTCGCCATCTATGTCGTGCTCTCGACCACCGCCAACGTGCCGGTCTTCGTGATCGCGCTGTTGCTGTTCGGCGGGTCCGGCGGCCTGATGGATGTGGCGATGAACGCCTATGCCGCCGACGTCGAAAGGCAGATGAGCTGGCGTGTCATGGCCTCGTTCCATGGCATGTGGAGCATCGGCGGCCTGATCGGCGCGGCCCTGGTCAGCTACATGCTGTCGGTGTTTTCCGGCCTGACCCAGGCGCTCGCCCTGGCCGCCGCCCTGCTGGCCCTGTTCATGCTATGGCAGCACCATCTGAAGCCGCTCCAGCATCACCTGGAAGGTCGGATCGAACAGCGCGCGACGCTCGACCGGGTGACCGTCATACTCGGCATCCTCGCCATCATCTGTTTTGCCGCCGAAGGGGCGGTGCGCGACTGGAGCGGCCTCTATCTGACCAAGGAACTGCACGCCGCCATCGACCGCGCGGGCTGGGGCTATGCCGCCTTGTCGGCGACCATGGCGCTGTGCCGATTCACCGGCGATTGGATGCGCGTGCGGTTTGGCGAATCGAAGGTCCTGGCGGTCAGCGGCATGGTCGCCATCGCCGGCTTCGTGTTGGCGGTGCTGACGGATCATGATCTGCTCGCCGTCGCCGGTTTCGGCCTGACCGGCCTCGGCCTCGCCAACACGGTGCCGATCCTGATCAGCGCCGCCGGCCGCACCGAGACGCCGAGCTCGTCCATCGCTTTCCTGGTCTCGTTCGGCTATGCCGGCCATCTCGGCGGCCCGCCGGTGCTCGGCTTCCTCGCCGCCCATACGTCGCTGGCCACCATGTTCCTGATCGTCGCCGCCAGTTGCCTGGCGATCATCGTGGGCTGGGCATTCCTGCCGGCGGAGAAGCGATAGCGACTCAGTCCGCGGCCGCGGGCAGGTCCACCAGGACTTCCAAGCCGCCCCACGGCGACTGGCCGAGTTCCAGGGTGCCGCCATAAAGCCGCGCCAGGTCCTGCGCGATCGCAAGGCCCAGGCCGCTGCCCGGCTTCTGCTCGTCCAGGCGCACGCCGCGCCGCAGCGCCGTCAAATGCTGCCTGGGATCGATGCCCGGACCGTCGTCGCCGATCTTGATCAGGATCCGCTTGGCCGTCTGCCGGGCACAGATCCGCACCCGCGCCTCGGCCCATTTGCAGGCATTCTCCAGCAGGTTGCCCAGGATCTCGTTCAGATCCTGGGCTTCGCCGGCGAACCACATCGGCCGCGTCTCCACCTCCACCTCGATATCGAGATCATGGTCGGCGCTCATGCGCGGGATGGTGCGCG
>DASZQC010000610.1:0-6304 GCA_035549815.1 Dongiaceae bacterium | reverse complement strand
CCCTGGTTCATCTCCGGCGCCCACGACGCGGCCTGCCTCAGCGAGACGCTGACCAAGTTCGAAGAGGCGGTCGACCTGACCCTGGACGAACTGGCCGGCGGCGACGATCACGAAGGCGAAAAGAAGCTGATGCCCGGCATCAGCGGCTAAACGCCGACCCAGTTTCTCCAGCCCGCCGGCGGACGGCGGCGATCGCAAGATCGCGGCCGTTTTGCTTTTGAGCTCCCCCCCCCATACCCAAAAACCCCTTCCCCCCGTGCGGGGGAAGGCAGCGGAGCCTTGGCGAGCGTAGCGAGCTTAGGCGGAGCCGGAAGGGGGGGTGCGCGCCTGCAGGCGTGCCATCGCCGAAGGCGATAGTCGGCGAAGATCGCTGATAGACCCGGCGCCGCATCACCCCCATCCCACCCCTCCCCCCTCAAGGGGGAAGGAGCAGAGCGAGTCACTCGCTAATTTGACGCCCGCCCCGCCCTTCGCTACCTAGGCGGGGCAGCTTGGGGAGCGACATGCGAGTCGGCTTGAGTCTCAAAATAAGCGCTGTTCTTTCAGCAACCTGCGTGTCAGCGGCCCTGCTCTCGACCTCCGCCCTCGCCCAGGCGACCCAGCCGGCGCCCGATCCGGTCCCGGTCGGCGAGGTCGATGCGACGGTGCCCGCGCCGCTGACCGTGACCGGCCAGACCATCGAAGGCACCGCGACCATCATCGACGGCGACGAGCTGCGCATCGGCGACCAGTTGGTGCGCCTGTTCGGCATCGCGGCGCCCGACATCAGTTCCAACCTCGGCCCGGACGCGCGGGTCTATCTCGACGGCCTTGCCGGCGGCCAGCGCGTGGTGTGCATCGAGACCGACCGACCGGCACCGAACAGCTCCGTCGCCATCTGCACCATCGACGGCACCGACCTGGCGACCGAGCTGCTGGCCCAGGGCCTGGCCTCGGTCTATCGCATCAGCGCCTCGCCGACGCCGCAGGAGCGCGAGCTTGCCGCCCGCTACGACACCGAAGAGGCCGACGCGCGGACCCGGCAGATCGGATTGTGGGCGCCGCGCGGCACCGCGGTCGCGCTGCCGCCGCCACCACCGAGCATGATCGAAACTTTGCTGCCGCGCTGGGCCGCGCAGATTCCGTTGCTGGCGCTGATCGGGCTGCTCGGCGTCGCGGGCCTGATCCTCTATGCCCGCCGCACGTCCGAGCCGGAGGGCGGCGACGCCAATCTCACCGCCGTGCTGCTGGCGGAGGTCACGGCCATCCGCGATTCCGCGCATGACCAGTATCAGGGCACCGCCACCCTGATCCAGGATTTGCCGATCCCCTCGTCGCAGCAGGGCCTGCTGGGCCTGCCGCGCGCGGCGGTCTATGTCGCCAACGCCGACAAGCTGGACCTGCTGGACCCGGAACTGGCGCAGAGGCTGGTACGCTTCTACGCCCTGGCCGACGGCGTCGCGCAATTGCTGCCCCAGGCCGGCAACGTGCGGTGCGAAACCATCCGCGCCGCCCTCGGCAACCTCGCGGAGACTGCGACCGACGTGCTGATGGGCAAGCCGAGCTAGAAAACACCACTCCCTCCTTTCGTCATTGCCGGGCTTGACCCGGCAATCCAAGTACCTTTGTCGCTGCTCGATAGAAACTTGGATCACCGGGTCTTCGCCCGGTGATGACGAAAGAGAATATGGTTCGCTAGCTATATTGCGGAAACTTCCGCTCCAGGTAGCGCGACACCCAGGTCAGCAGCGTCAGGATCACGAAATACTGCACGCCGAGGAACGTATAGATCTCCAGCGCGTGCAGGATCTGCGTCTGCAACAGGGTCGATTGCCTTGTGATCTCCAGCACGCCGATGGCGCCGGCGAGCGATGAATCCTTCACCACCGAGATATATTGATTGACCGTCGGCGGCAGCATCCGGCGCAGCGCCTGCGGCAGCACGATGCGGCGCATCGCCGTGCGGTGCGACATGCCGAAGCTGTAGGCGGCATCGATCTGGCCCTTACTCACGCTCTCGATGCCGGCGCGGAACACTTCGATCAGGAAGGCGCCGGAATTCAGCGACAGGCCGATCACCGCCGCCGTCACCGCATTCATGTTGGCCAAAAGCGAGATCAGCGGCAGCGACTTGATCTCGTCCGGCACGTCGCGCAAGGCGGTGGGAAAGCCGAAATAAATCCACAGCAGCACCACATAGAGCGGCAGCTTGCGGAACAGGTCGACATAGCCGGCCGCGACCCAGCGCACCCATTTGCGCCGGCTGCGCAGCATCAGGGCGCCGGCCAGGCCGATCACCGAGCCGAAAATGATGGCGTAGAAGGAAATCAGCAGCGTCAGGGGAATGCCGGCCAGCAGATAGCTGAGATGCTTCCGCCCCAGCGGATTCATCGGCGACAGCACATACCAGTCGCCGCAGCCGGACAGCGCGACGGCAGCGAAGAGGAGAATGGCAATGCGAGGGAGAGATTTTTTTAGGGAACGTGCACTGCAAGTCACCCCCACCCCTCCCTCCCCCCTCAAGGGGGAGGGGGTTCTATGGTGCGGCTGCTCCGCTGAACCCCTTCCCCCCTTGCGGGGGAAGGGGGGGATGGCGGGTGGCACGGGTGCGATCGACGGGACTAGCGCCCTAGCCCGCGATCCACTTATCGAACAGGCTGTCGAAGAAGCCGGTCTGTTGCTTCAGCTTGATCCAGGTATTGATCCAATTCAGCCACACCTGGTCGCCCTGCAGCGTCATCATGCTGATCGGCTGGCCCTCGATCGGCTTGTCGAGGCCGACGACGGCGACCTGGTCGGCATATTGCGCCAGCGCCTTCTTGATGAAGATGGTGTCGGTGATCGCCGCGTCGACGCGCCCGGCCAGCAGTTCCTGGTAATCGAGCGCGGGCGCGGTGATCGAGACGATCTCGGCCTTGGTGAAGCTCTTCTTGGCGGACTCCTCGGCGGAGGTGCCGGCCATCACCGCCAGCTTGATGCCTTCCTTGTCCATGTCGCGCCAGCTTGCGTATTTGCCGTCGTCCTTTTTCAGGATCAGCGGCACCAGCGGGGAGTCGAGATAAGGATCGGAGAAGGCCACCGTCTTCAACCGCTCCAGCGTCATGGTGATGCCCGACGCCGTGATGTCGTACTTGTCCGCCTGGATGCCGGCGCCCAGCGTATCCCAGGTCGTCGGCACGAACTCGACATTCACGCCGAGGTCGGCGGCGAGCTGCGTCACCACGTCGATCTCATAGCCCTTGTAGGTGTTGTTCGCCTGGTCCAGCTCGGAATATGGCGGATAGTCGCCGGTCGTGCCGACGCGCAAGGTTCCGCGTTCCAGGACCTTCTTCAGCAGTGAATCCTGCGCCGCGGCGCTTTGCAGGCCCGTCGCGATCCCGGCCACCAGGCCAAGAGCGACCAATGCGCCTTTCAACATCGCTTTCATGGTAATCCCCTCTTTGCTTCTTGAGCGCACCCCGAGGGGGTGCGCGGGCGGCTGCCTCCCTGGCCGGCCGCCGGTGCCTCAATCCATAGCGCGGCCCCAAGGCCCCTGCCAAGGGGGCGACGGAACGAGTTTTCCGCGTCAAAGGCTTGAAGTTGCACGGCAACCCATCGCTTCAACGTATTGGTTACGCGGCCTCGGCATCATCGGAGAGGGCCCGCTTCACGGCCTTAGGATCTCGCCGGATCACCTGCAGAAGCGTTGCTGCGGGGCCGGTCGGACGGCGCTCCCCCCGCTCCCATTTCTGCAGGGTCTTGAGACCGAGATGAAAGGTGCGGGCAAACTCCGCCTGGGACATCTTCAGGCCCACGCGCACCATCCGCACATCATCGGCGTCGAATGTATAGACACGATGGCCGGTGCGCTTGCCCTTGGTATAGGCCAGCGCCTCTTCCATTGCTTCGATCAGCTCCGGCCCGATCGCCCTTTTCTTTGCCATGTCGTTCTCGCTTTCTTCTGCCCGGTCGCCCGAACGCTCAATCTTGCCGCTGCTTTGATCTCCGCGGCGATCCCGGACAAAGTTCGCTTCTCCTCCGACGTCAGGTCGTCCGCCTCGCCCTTCCCGTAGATCAGCAAGGCGAAAATCGGATGCCTTTCATCATAGGTGTAGTAGATCACCCGAGCGCCACCGCGCTTGCCTTTACCTTCGAGCTGCCATCGCAGCTTCCGAATACCACCGGTGCCCGGTATCACATCACCGGCCATCGGATGCAGGGCCAGATAGGCAATCAGATCAAGCCGTTCATCCGGCGACAGAAGCGCATCGGCGCGACGGCTGAACAGCTTTGTCTCGACCACCGTTTGCATTTCGCACTATACCCCATTGGGGTATAGTCGTCAAACGGCGTTTGGCGGCCTCGCTCAGTAGGAGGATTCCGCGCGTCGCTGGCGGCGGGTCATGTATTTGGGGTTGGCGATGCGCAGCCGGTGCGCGGCCGCGTTCAGCAGATGATCGCGCAGGCGCACGCCGGCGGCCGGGTCGGCGGGAATGCGCCGCGCCCGGATCTCCACCGCCAGCGCACGCTGCGCGGCGTGGAGGTCGCCAGCAAAGTCGCGACCGAGCAACCCCTCGATCTCCCCCAGCTCGCGCGCTGCCGTCGCGGGGTCGGCTTCCAGCTCCGCCTTGGCGATGGCCAGCGCGCGGAACGCCGCCTGGGCCGCGGCACGGTCGCCTTCCGCCAGGACGTCCGGCAGTTTCGCGCGCAGCACTTCCAGCGCCCGGTCGATCAGCTCCGCCGGCGTGGCGTTGAGCAGCGATGGATGCGTCATTGCCCGGCCTCCGCTTCGTAGCGTTCGATGTCGACCAGCAGATCGTATTCGGCTTCCACCACGCGCAGGCCGGTCAGCATGTTGCGCAGCCCCTGCTCGCTCGTGCCAGACGAACGCGCGCGCTGCTGCAAAGCGTGCAGGCCGGAGCGGAAGGCGGCGGCGATTTCCCAGAAGCGCACGCGCCGGTCGTCCACGTCGCGGCCCGACGCATCGCGATAGCCGTCATAGAGCGCCTCGCGGCTGCCGATGCCGCCGGCCTCGCGCGCCGGCAGACCGTAGCGCCACGCGCGTGCGCAGAACGAGCCGAGATCCTCCATCGGATCGCCCCAGCCGACCTGCTCCAGGTCCAGGATGCCGACCAGATTGTCGCCGTCGATGACGTATTTGCCGCTGCGGAAATCGCGGTGGCTCAGCACCGGCTGCGCCACATCGGGCGCATGATCGGCCAGCCAGTTCAGCGCCCATTCCATCGTCGGCTGCGGCGTGCCGGCGGTATCGAGGATGCCGCGCGCAATCTCCACGCGCCGCGCGATCCAGTCGGCGCCGCGCTTGGGCAGGAAACTCAGCGCCGCCGGCGCCTGATCCATGGTGATGCGATGCAGCCGCGCCAGCTCCTGCCCCAGGCGAAAAGCGAGACGATCGCCATCTTCTTCCGAGAGGTCTTCCTGGATGCGCGCCGGGTCCGCTTCGCCCTCCGCGTGCCGCAGCAGCAGGAACGGCCGGCCGATGACATTACCGCTAGGCTCGCACCACAGCGGCTCCGGTGTGGTCACGCCGGCCTGGAACACGGCGGCGCGGATCGCCATCTCCTGCTCGCTGCCGATGCCGCCATCCTCGGCTTGCCCACGCAGCACCAGATGACGCCTTCCCGCCTGCGGCCCGCCGCGGAGATCGGCATCCAGCAGCCAATGCTCGCGCGCCGTGGCCCCCGGCAGGCGTCGTTCGGCAGTGATCTCGACCTTGTCGGCCGCCGCCGCCTTGCGCAGGAATTCGGCGATGGCCTTGACCTTGTCGCGCGCCAGCACGGTCTATCCCTTGGCGTGGGCGGCGATGGATTGGCGGATCAAATCGCAGGCCTCTTCCGGGTCGGCCCAGCGCGTGACCTTCACCCACTTGCCCTTCTCCAGGTCCTTGTAGTGGGCGAAGAAATGCGCCACCTGCTCGCGCAGCACTTCCGGCAGATCGCGATACGACCCCACGTTGGAATAATACGGATGCAGTTTGTCGACCGGCACCGCGATGATCTTCTCGTCGCCGCCGGCCTCGTCCTCCATCAGCAGCGCGCCGACGGGTCGAGAGCGCACCACGGCGCCGGGCACCACCGCCGTCGGCCCCAGCACGATGATATCCATCGGATCGCCGTCATTGGCGAGCGTGTGCGGGATGAAGCCGTAATTGCCGGGATAGAACATCGCCGTATAGAGGAAGCGGTCGACATACATCGCGCCCGACACCTTATCGAGCTCGTATTTCACCGGGTTGCCGCCCAGCGGAATCTCGATGATCGCGTTGACGTCGTAAGGCGGATTCTCGCCCGTCTTGATCTTGGATAGGTCCATGGGCCGCGCTCCC
>DASZQC010000609.1:0-2030 GCA_035549815.1 Dongiaceae bacterium | reverse complement strand
CCCGTATTCTCCACCCGCGGCTTGCGCCCGACGGCGACCAGCAGGTGGCCGCCCTCGAGCCAGGACATCCCTCCCTTTACGTCGCGGCAGGCGAGACGGATGCGGTCGCCGGATTTTTGCACCTCGGTCGCCGCGCTGCCTTCATGCAGCGCCACGCCGTCGCGCAGCAAGGCGGCGCGCACCAGTTCGGCGGCGTCGGCATCGTCGCGCGGCAGCAGCTTCGCCATCTCCACCAGTTGCACCCGCGCGCCCAGCCGCGCGAAGGCCTGGGCCAGCTCGACGCCGATCGGCCCGCCGCCCAGCACGATCAGATCGCGGATCTCCGCGACATGGTCGAAGATCGTCTCGTTGGTGAGATAGGGCGCCTGGTCCAGGCCGGGGATCGGCGGCACGAAGGCGGCGGAGCCGACCGCCAGGACGAAGCGCCGCGCCTTGATGCGGAACGCGCCGGCTTCCACCGTGTCGCGATCGACGAATTTGGCCCAGGCGCGCAATACGGTGACGCCCAGCCTTTCGAAGCGCGCCACCGAATCGTGCGGCGCGACGCCGGCAATCACCTCTTTCACATGGGCGGCGACGCGGGCCCGGTCGATGGCGGGCGCATCGGAGGCGATGCCGAGTGCCGTCGTGTCCCGGTATCGCACCGCTTCATGCGCCGCCGCCAGCAGCGCCTTGGAGGGCACGCAACCGTAATTCAGGCAATCGCCGCCCATCTCGCCGGCCTCGATCAACACGGTCTCGGCGCCGAGCTGCGCGGCACCGGCGGCGACCGACAGGCCGGCCGAGCCGGCGCCGATGACGCAGATGTCGGGCTTCAGCTCGCGCATCACGCCGCCCGGTTGCGCCGGCGGCGCCAGTATTTGATCAGGATCGGCAAGGCCGCGAGCAAGGCGAGGCCGAACAGGGCCAGCTTGATCTCCATGGTGAAGAGGCCGTGCCAGCTCAACACCTCATTGTGCTTCAGCACGCTGCCCAGCCCGTCGCCGACGGTGGCGAAGATCGCGGTCGCCGGGATGATGCCGATGAAGGTGGTGATGGCGAAGATATGCAAGGGCACGCCGAGAAAGGCCGGGATCAGATTGGCGATGAAGAAGGGCACCACGGGCGCCAGCCGCATCACCAGCATATAGCTCCATTGATTCTCGGCAAAGCCGCGCTCCACCTTGCCGAACCAGGGTCCCGCATGGGCGTGCAGATATTCGCCGAGCGACGTCTTCGCCGCGGCGAACAGCAGGCAGGCGCCGCCTGTGGCCGCCAGCACCGTGACGATGGCGGCCGGCACGATGCCGAACAGGAAGCCGCCGACAACCGTCAGCCACACGGCGCCCGGCAGCGAGAGAGCCACGAACAGCAGATAGACGATGCCATAGATCAGCAGCGCCTTGAGGTAATAGGCGGCCACGAAATCCGTCAGATCGTGGTGATACATGCGCAGCTTGTAGAAGCTGACATAGCGGTTGAGGCCCAGCGCGAAGAACAGGATGGTGCCGAGGGCGAGGATCGCCAGTGGCAACCAACGCATCCAGCGGCGCTGCGCGCGCCGCCGCGCTGCCGGGTCGGGCATCGATGGGTCCGGTGCGGTCATATCGGTCCGGTGTAGCCTGGCGCAGCAAGCGAACGGCGTCCCCCAAACGCATCCCCGGGGGCATCCCACGGACGATGTTAGCCGCCGGGCGGCCCCTTGCCACTCACTATGTGTTGAGCGGACGTCCCATGCCGGAAAGGCATGGAAAAACGGGCAATAAACCTAGGCCGCGGCGCCGGGTCTCTTGCGGCTGCCTTGACGCGCGACTCGGTTCCGCCGCACCAGATCGCCCCAGCGCTGGGTCACCACGCGGCAGAATTCGGCCGCGGCGGCGCTGTATTGGACGATCCCTTCGCGCGCCCGCTTCAGCGTCTCGTTGCCGCGGTGTTCGTCCAGATGCTTGAACACCGTATGGCCCCAATTGTCGAACCAGGTGGTGGCAAGATCTTTCGACACTTCGAAATGGCACTGGAAGGCATAGGCGGTGCGGCCGAAGCGGAAAGCC
>DASZQC010000608.1:0-13769 GCA_035549815.1 Dongiaceae bacterium | reverse complement strand
AGGTGCCGCCGCGATCGAACTGGTAGGAGCGCTCGCTCACGTCGTTGCAGACCAGGTAGCCGGCGATGTGCGACAGCGCGTCACGCTCTTTCACCCGCGTGGCCCTGGTGCCGATGACGAAGGCCAGCTCCACCTCCCAATCCGTTTTCTTGGCGCCTTTGGGGATGCGGATCGGATCGTCCGGACCGCTGATGGCGGTGACCGCCTTCATGAAGATCAGCGGTTCGGTCGGCAAAGTCATGCCGGCGCGCGCCGTATGCTCCGCGTAGTTGAAGCCGATGCCGATCAGCTTGCCGACATTGGCGATCGGCGGACCGAGGCGCGGCTTGCCACGCACCAGCGGCAGCCGGCCGGCCTTCAGTCGCTGCAATTTGCGTAACGCAAGCGGCGCGAGTTGCGTACCCGTGAGATCGGGAATCACCCCGGCCAGGCTACGCAGGCGGCCATCGGCATCGATCAGGCCGGGCTTCTCGCGACCGGCAGCGCCATAACGGACCAGCTTCATAGGAAAGTCTGGCTGACGAGCTTGAAGTGCTGGAACGCCGCGATGCCTTCGCGCCCGCCTTCGTAGCCATAGCCGCTATCCTTCACGCCGCCGACCGGCGCGTCGGGCAAGGACGGGCTCATCTGGTTGATGCCGAGATTTCCGGCCTCGATCTCCGCCGTGAACTTGGCGGCAATCGACGCGGATTGCGTGAAGCAATAGGCAGCGAAACCGTAGGCCACCCGGTTGGCCCGCGCGATGGCTTCGTCCACCTCGTCGAACGGTGCCATGGGCGCGATCGGGCCGAACGGCTCTTCGTTCATTACCGCCGCTTCGTCCGGCACCTGCATCAGCACCGTCGGACTCCAGAAAAAGCCGGGGGCACTGTGACGCTGGCCGCCGGCGGCGATTTCCGCGCCGTGCGCCTTGGCATCGTCGGTCAGCCGCTGCATGGCGGAGAGGCGCCGCGCATTGGCGACCGGGCCCATCTGGATGCCCTGCTCGAAGCCATTGCCGACCTTCAAGGCTTTCGCAGCGGCGGTGAACTTGTCGGTGAACTCGGCATAGCGGCTGCGGTGGATGTAGAAGCGGCTCGGCGCGATGCAGGATTGCCCGGCCGAGGTGAACTTGAACGCCATGGTCGATGTGACGGCCACATCGACATTGCCGTCGGCGCACAGGATCACCGGGGCATGGCCGCCCAGCTCGAAAGTGCAGCGCTTCAGATCGGGCGCCGCGAGCTTCACCAGTTCCTTGCCGACGCGGGTCGAGCCGGTGAAGGTCACCTTGCGCACGTCCGGCGAGGCCAGCAGATGCGCCGCCACCATCGGCGGATCGCCGAATACCAGATTGACGGCGCCGGCCGGAACGCCGGCATCGGCCAGGCATTGCACGATCGCCGCCGCCGTATAAGGCGCCTCTTCCGCCGCCTTCAGGATCACCGGGCAGCCGGCGGCCAGTGCCGCACCCAGCTTGCGCGTGGCCAGCACGGCCGGAAAATTCCAGGCGGCAAAGGCAGCGACCACGCCGATCGGCGACGGCACCAGGGAACGGATGGCGTTGCGCGCGCGGCCGGGCAAGGTGCCGCCGCCGGCCCGGCCGGCCTCCTCGCCGTTCCAGGCCAGGGTCTCGACCGAACGGTTGACCTCGCCCATCGATTCCGTGAGGGTCTTGCCCTGCTCCAGGGTCAAGGCCCGCGCCACGTCATTCGCGCGCTCCTTCAACAGCATCGCCGCGCGGATGAGGATCGCGCCCCGCTCACCGGCCGGCGTCGCACCCCACGAGGCCCGCGCGCCGACCGCCGCCGCGACGGCCGCATCGAGATCGTCGCGCGAGGCCAGGGTGACCCCGCCATTGGCCTGTTCGGTGGCAGGATCAATGACCGGCGCGGCACCGGCCCGACCGACATGCCAGGCGCCATTGATGAAGAGATGGACCGGGGCCCTCACCGCACGTAGCTCGCGCCGTTGATGTCGATGGTCGTGCCGGTGGCGTGCTTGGCCAGGCCCGACGCCAGGAACGCGACGGTATTGGCGATATCCTCCGGCTCGGCCACCTCGCCCAGCGGGATGCTCTCCGCCGCGGCGGCGACACCGAACCGGTCGAAGAAATCCTTGTTCAGGTTCGTGCGCACGAAGCCCGGCGCGATGGCGAAGGCGGTGATGCCCTGCCTCCCGAAATGGCGCGCGATGGTGCGGGTCATCGCCACCACGCCACCCTTAGACGCGGCGTAATGCATGTAATCCGCATCGTCTCCGCGGAAGGCGGCGCGGCTCGCCAGATTGATGATGATGCCGCCGCCCTTCTCCCGGAAATGGCGCAGCGCTTCGCGGCAGAAATCGCCCGGCGCCACCAAGTTCACCTGCAAGGTGCGCGTCCAGCTCTTACTCCAGGCATCGAAGGCGTGATCGATGTCCGCGGATTCATAGATGCCGGCATTGTTGACCAGGACGTCGATGCGGCCCTTCCAGGCCTGGCCCTTGGCCCAGATGTCCTGCGCCGCGCCGATTTGCGACAGATCGCCGGCCACCAGGTGACAGTGCGCCGCGCCGAGCTCCTTCTGGATCTCCGCTGCCTTGCCGTCGACGCGCACGTCGTGCAGCACGACATCACCGCCGAGCTCTGCCACCCGGCGCACGATCGCGGCGCCGATGCCACCACCACCGCCGGTCACCAGCACCACCTTGCCTTTGAGATCGATCATATTCCCCTCGATTGAAAGAACTGCATCACAACGGGTCAAGCGCCCGGCAATCTTCCGGCCGCCACGCAACCCGGACATTCGCGCCGGGCGACAGGCTTGCCGCGCCCTGCCCGATGGGCACCTTGATCATGAAGTCGTTGCGGCCCAGCAGCGAGACCCGCACGCGCGTATGGTCGCCCAGATAGATCAATTCTTCCACCCTGGCGTCGAAGACATTGTCGCCGGCCATGTCACCGCCGATCCGCACCCGCTCCGGCCGCAGCGACAGCATGGTATCGGCCCCGATTTCCAGATCGGGCACGGCACGGGCGCGGATGCGCGCATCGCCGCCCACGCGCACCATGCAATCGGCACCCTCCCGTCCCACGATGGTGCCGAGGAGCCGGTTGTTCTCGCCGATGAACTGGGCGACGAAAGAATTCTCCGGCCGCTCATAGAGCTCCGCCGGCGCCGCCAACTGCCGGATCATCCCGTCATTGAACACCGCGACCCGGTCCGACATGGTCAGCGCCTCGCCCTGGTCGTGCGTCACATAGACGATGGTGACGCCAAGCTGCTGGTGCAGGTGCTTGATCTCGAGCTGCATATGCTCGCGCAACTGCTTGTCCAGGGCGCCCAGCGGCTCATCCATCAGGATCAGCGCCGGATCGAACACCAGCGCCCGTGCCAGCGCCACGCGCTGCTGTTGTCCGCCGGAGAGTTGCCCGGGCCGGCGGTTGCGGAATTGCGGCAGCTTCACCATCTCCAGCGCGCGGGTGATGCGCTTGGCCATCTCCTCACGCGACAGGCGCCGCACCTGCAGCGGGAAGGCCAAATTCTCCTCCACCGTCATGTGGGGGAAGAGCGCATAGTTCTGGAACACCATGCCGATGTTGCGCTTGTAGGGCGCGACATCGTTGATCTCCCGCCCGTCCAGGAAAATGCGGCCACTGGTCGGCGTCTCGAAGCCCGCCAGCATCATCAGGGTCGTGGTCTTGCCGGAGCCGGAGGGGCCAAGCAGAGTCAGGAACTCACCGCGCCGGATCGACAAATTGAGGTCACGCACCACCAGCGTCTCGCCGTCGTAGCTTTTCTGCACGTCGGCGAAGACGACGAAGCCCCCTGGCTGGCCGCCGGTCATTGGAAAGTCGCGGAACGAGCGGCGGTCAGGGTTCCGCCATACCGGCCCGCTTCGCCCAGTCATAGGGATACAGCGCGTAGAAGTAAGCGCAGCGGCGGCCGGTCATGTCGTAATCGAGGGTGCAGCCTTCCGGCAACCACACGATATCCCCGGCTCGGCACTCGAACTCGTTGCCGCCGGAGCGGACGATCATGCTGCCCTCATGGATGAACAGGATCTCGTCATAAAGCGTGGTCCAATGGACGCAGAGATCCTCGCCGATCTCCAGCCCGCCGCCCATGTTCTTGCTGATCCGCTCGTTGATGACGCGGGCGATCTTGGTCTCGCCGCCCGGTGCCTTGCAGGGGATGAAGGGCAGCTTGTCGTAGGGGAAATGCTCGGCCTTCGCCATGTTGCTCTCTCCTGTTTGCCTAGTTTTTTGTGACGCGCGATGTGGTGATGCCGCCCGGCGCGAGGCCGGCCAGGCCGCGCACGATGAAGCCGGGCGTCCTGCCCGCATGGTCCGCCGCATCCTTGCGCTTGATAGCGGCGCGCACCATGTGAGCGCCCCAATAGCGGATCGGCTCCGGCGGCAGCCAGCGCTCCGGCGGCCGCACCAGGCCGCAGGTCGAATATTCGTCCTTCTGCCCCAGGGCCAGCGAGGCCAGGATGCGACCGGCGATCGGCGTGGTGGCGACGCCGTTGCCGGAGAAGCCGTAGCCGTAGAAGATCTCTGGGTGCGTCGGCAGCGCGCCGAACAAGGGCAGGCCGCTGCGCGTGCGGTCGATCGGCCCATACCAGCTATCGGCGAAAGGCACGTCGGCCAGGGCCGGATAGCCGCGCACGACGCAATCCCGGATCACATTCTCGCGCGGCGAGCGGCCCTCGAAGCGGTCGCCGGCGCCCTTGCCAAAACCCATCGAGCCGTAGCCGATGACGCCGCCGGTCACGCCGGGGTTGAAGCGATGGTCGCCGGTCGTGCGGAAGCCGGTGACAAACAGCTGGGAATCGCCCATCAGGGGCTTTTCCTTGTAGCCGAGTTTCTCCAGCAGTTCCGGGATCGGCTCGGTCACGGCATCCTCGCTGGCGATGACCAGGATGCCGGAACGCAATTCCGGAATCGCCAGCGACCAGGCGTTCATGGTCAGCACGACGCGCTGCGCGGTGATCGCACCCTTACCGGTGCGCACGATCGGCGGCGAGGAGCGTTCCAGCCGCGTCATCGGCGAATTCTCGTAGATGCGCACGCCGCACTTCAGCGCCACGCGCCGCACACCGCGCACCCACTTGCCGGGGTGGATCGTCGCTGCGGTCGGGTCGAAGATGCCGGCCAGGAATGACGTGCTGCCGGTCTGCCGCGCGATCTCTTCCTTGGTGACTTCGCGGAACGGCGTCAAATCGTGCTTGGCGAGGCCGGCGAGGATCCCGCTCCACGATCCGACATGGCGCGGACAGGTTGCGCCCCAGATCCAGCCATCACGGCGGAACTCGGCTTCGATGCCGTGCTCGTGACAGAATCTCTCGATGTTGGTTGCGGACTCGCCGAAATGCTGCCCCAGGCGTTTGGCGCCGTCGGTACCGCAGAAGGCCTCCAGCGCGGCGAACTTGGCCCATTGCGACAGGACCATGCCGGAATTGCGCCCGCTGGCGCCGCCGCCGCAAATATCGGCCTCGATGATCGCCACGTCGGTGGCGGGCGCGCGACGCTTGATTTCAATGGCCGTCCACAAGCCGGCAAGACCGCCGCCGACGATGCAGATATCGGCTTTCTGCGCGCCTTCGAGCGACGGCTGGTCGGTCTCGCCCGGCGCGATCGCCTCGCGCAGCCAGGGTCCTCGGCCCTTGATCCGGGTCGCTTGCGTCATCCGTCAGTTCCCATTCAGGAGGGCATTGGCGCGCTCGCGCGCAGCACCGGTCAAGGGCGTCGATTTGCGCTGGGTCAGGCTGAACAAGGCCACCACATGCTCGCTGGTCGCGCGCAAGGTCTCCGTCTCGGTGTCGCGCATCTCATGCAGGAAGCCGAGGGAGGAGTTGCCGACCTTGGTGAGCTGGCTGCGGATCAGCAGCAGCTCGCCGGAGCGCACCTCGTGCTTGTATTCGATGAGCTGGCGCAGATCGACCCAGCCGCATTCGATCGCCAGCAGATCCGAGCGCTTGGCGATCTCGGCCAGGAAATGCAGGGTCGCGCCGTCGAAGAGCTGACAATAGAACTGCGTGTTCATGTGGCCCATGAAATCGCAGAACCACGGATAGACGACGCCCCTGAATGTCTCGATCTGGCGTGCCATTCCCCCTCCGGATGCGGCGGCCTAGAACCCGACCTGGTCGCCGCCCTTGAGCTTCAGCATCTTGCGCGCCTCGTCCGGCGTAGCGATCTCCAGCGACATCTCTTCCAAAATGTTGCGGATCTTGCGCACCTGGTCGGCGTTGCTCTTGGCCAGCTTGCCGGGGCCGATATAGATGCTGTCCTCCAGCCCCACGCGCACATTGCCACCCATGCTGGCGCCGATGGTCGCCAGATTGATCTGGTGCCGGCCCGCCGCCAGGATCGACCATTGGTAGTCCTTGCCGAACAGGCGGTCCGCCGTGCGGCGCATATGCATCAAGTCCTCCGGATGCGGGCCGATTCCGCCCAGCACGCCGAAGATAGTCTGCACGAAGAAGGGCGGCTCCAGCAGCTTGCGGTCGACGAAATGCGCCAAGGTGTAGAGATGGCCGATATCGTAGCATTCGCATTCGAACTTGGTGCCGTGGCCGTGGCCCAGCTCCTTGATGAAGCGTTCGATCTGGTTGAAGGTGTTGGAGACGATATTGTCCTTCGTCTTCTCGACGTAGGGCTTTTCCCAATCGTATTTCCACTCGGTGATCTTGTCGGTCACGTGGAAGATGCCGAAATTCATCGAGCCCATGTTGAGCGAGCAAAGCTCCGGCTTGGCGCGCAGGGGCGCCGCCAAGCGATCCTCGATGCTCATGCCGAGCGAGCCGCCGGTGGTGATGTTCACGACCGCGTCGCTGTTCTGTTTGATGCGCGGCAGGAACTGCATGAACATGTCCGGGCTCGGCGTCGGCCTGCCGTCCTTCGGATCGCGCGCATGCAGATGGATGATGGCGGCGCCCGCCTCCGCCGCGGCGATCGATTCCGCCGCGATCTGGTCCGGCGTGATCGGCAGATAGGGAGTCATGGTCGGCGTATGCACCGATCCGGTCACCGCGCAGGTGATGATCACCTTGCGGCCGGCCTTGGCCGCCGGCTCCGCCGCGTTCTTCGACATGTACTCCTCCCCATTTGGTCGGCTGCCGCGCCCTTCGCGGCCAAGGGCGATTGACACGCCCATTCCCTTCATCCTAGCATCACAGTGCTTGTGATCACAAGACCTCCGGCCCGAAAATCCCACGCGCCGCAGGCAAGAACCAACACCAGAACAAATCGGTCGTCGCGCGGCAAAGCCGCATCAGGGAGGGGTAAACCATGACAAAACGCAACTTGCTCACCGGGGCCATCGGCCTCGCCGTCGCCCTCGGTATCGCGGCGCCCGCCGTGATGGCCGAGGAACAGGTCGTCGTCGTCGGCTGGGGCGGCGTCTGGCAGGATTCCTATCGCCGGGCCCTGTTCGAGCCGTTCATGAAAGAAACCGGCATCAAGGTCGTCGAAGAGGAATTCGGCGGCGAATACGCCAAGCTGACCAGCCAGATCGAAGCCGGCAAGATCACCTGGGACCTGGCGGCGTTCGAGAGCCCGCAGGTGATCCAGGGCTGCGACGAAGGCGCCTTCGTCAAGCTCGACTGGGACAAGCTGGGCGGCCGCGACAAGCAGATCGACTATGCCGCGCACGATTGCGGCATCGCCTCGGACATCTGGTCGACGGTGCTGGCCTATGACGGCGACAAGCTGAAGGACGGCCCGAAGAGTTGGGCCGATGTCTGGGATGTCGCCAAGTTCCCCGGCAAGCGCGGCTTCTACAAGGACGCGCGCATCATGCTGGAGATCGCGCTGATGGCCGACGGCGTGAAGAAGGAGGACATCTATAAGGTGCTGGCAGAGCCCGCCGGATTCGACCGGGCCTTCAAGAAGATGGATGAGATCAAGCCGCACATCCTGTGGGCGGAAAGTGCTGCCGAAGGCGTGCAGCGCCTGATGGCCGGCGACGTGGCGATGATCGTCAACTTCAACGCCCGCGTCAGCGGCGCGGCGGCCGAGAACAAGCGCAACCTCGTCATCGGCTGGGACAGTGGCTTCTGGGTCGGCACCGACTATTGGGTGCAGATCGCCAACGGCCCGAACCCCGGCCCGGCGGCGAAACTGCTGGAGTTCTATTCGCGTCCGTCGACCCAGGCTGCGCTCGTCGAAACGTTGAGCTATGGCGTGCCGACGCTCGCGGCTTATGACCTGATGCCGGCGGACATCAAGGCCTCGCTGCCGACCTCGCCCGACAAGGCGCAGTATGCGGCCGTCTATAGCGATGACTTCTGGGTCGAGCACCAGGCCGCGGCCACCGAGCGCTTCAACGCCTGGGCCGCACAGTAAGTATCCAAGTTCAGTCTTCCCATAACACTGGATCAGGCGGTCATCTGGCCGCCTGATCCGCACCTTTGTTGAAGGGCACATCCATGTCGCAAGTCGCCGCCGCATCGAACCAGGCGCAGAGCAACCAGCACGTTACCTCCGCCGTGAAGGAGGCGGAGGAGCGCTATATCGCCGCCAACCCGGAGAGCCAGCGCCTGGCCAAGATGGCGACTGCGCATATGCCGGGCGGCAACACCCGTACCACCGTTCATTTCTCGCCTTTCTCGCTTTACATGGCGAGCGGCAAGGGCAGTCGCCTGACGGATGTCGATGGTCACACCTATATCGACTTCATCAATGAATATACGGCGGGCGTGTTCGGCCATTCCAATGCGGTGATCGCCGAGGCGATCCAGCAGGCGCTGACCGGCGGCATCAATCTGGGCGCGCCGACCAAGCATGAACGCCTGCTGGCCGAAGAGGTGCAGCGCCGCTTCCCGGCCATGGAATTGCTGCGCTTCTGCAATTCCGGCACGGAGGCCAATCTGCTGGCGCTCGCCACCGCCCGCGCCTTCACCGGCAAGCCGGGCGTGATGATCTTCGACGGCGCCTATCACGGCTCCATCCTCTATTTCGCCCACGGCGGCTCGCCGCTGAACATGAAGTTCGACTGGATTACCTCCGAGTTCAACGATCTGGAACGCGCCAAGGCGGACATCGCGGCCAACGCATCGCGCCTGGCCGCGGTGATCGTGGAGCCGATGCAGGGTGGCGCCGGTGCGCTGCCGGCCGATCCCGCGTTCCTGAAGGGCCTGCGCGCCGCGTGCGATGCGCACAAGGTGCTGCTGGTGATCGACGAGGTAATGACCTCGCGCCTGGATTTCGGCGGCGTGCAGAAGAAGTTCGGCGTGAAGCCGGACCTGATGACGCTCGGCAAGTATGTCGGCGGCGGCCTTTCCTTCGGCGCCTTCGGCGGCCGGGCCGACATCATGGCGCGCTTCGATCCATCACGCCCCGACGCCTATCCGCATGGCGGCACCTTCAACAACAACGTCATCGCCATGTCGGCGGGCTACGCGGCCCTGACCAAGGTGCTGTCGGCGGAGCGGCTGCAGCGCATGAACCAACTGGGCGATATCCTGCGCGAGAAGGTGAACAGCCTGGCCCGCAAGCACGACGTACCGATGCAGGCGACCGGCATCGGCTCCATCTTCGGCATCCATTTCCACAAGGGCCTGATCCGCAGTTCCGGCGATCTCGACAAGGGCGAGCATGGCCGCGAGGCGGCGGTCGGCAATCTGAAGAAGCTCTATCACCTGGACATGATCCAGGCCGGCCACTACATCTCGCGCCGCATCATGGGCAATCTGTCGATCGAGAGCAGCGAGGCCGATGTCGAGGCCTTCTGCAGCGCGGTCGAGGAATTCCTGGTGACCCGCGGCGACCTGGCACGGGCGGCGCTGGCGTAGATCACTGGCGTGTCGCCGACGTGCACCTACTCTCGGTCGTCATGGCAAGACTTGGCCTTGCCATCCACGAGTTTCGATGCGCGAGACCGAGATGTTACTGGCGAACTCGTGGATCCCAAGGCCAAGCCTTGGGATGACGGTATTGCGGTTGAAATATCGAGAACCCTGGAAGCGCTCTACAAACTCGCCGCGATGATCTTGGCCGCGTCCTCGATATCGCTGACGAAGGCGTCGCGCGCTTCCTTGGCGTCGCGCTTCTTCAGCGCCTTCAGGGCGCGGCGATGATGCGTCTGAACCGCCAAGCCGGATCCGGCATATTTGAGCTGCTGGATGGTCAGCAGCGGGCCGATCTGCAGCCACAGCGATTCGATGATCATCAGCAGGGTCGGCATGCCGCAATTGCGGTAGAGGCAGAAATGGAACTCCCGGTTCTTCACCAGGTAGTCCACCGACTTCGCCGCATCCTCGCTCTCCATCTCATCGTTGATCTTGGTCATCAGCCGGATCTCGTCGGCGGAGATGTTGGCCGTGCCCTCTTCCGCCGCCAGCCCTTCCAGCGAGGTGCGGATGCGGGTGATCTCGCGGAAGCGCTCGCGGGTTATGACCGGCAGGGACACGCTGCGATTCGGCAGCAGCACCAGCACATGCTCCGCGACCAGCCGTCGCAGCGCCTCGCGCACCGGCATCGGGCTGATGCCGAAGGATGCCGCCAGGCTGCGGATGGTCATGGTCGAGCCCGGCGCGATGCGGCCGGACATCAAGGCCTGCTTCAACTGCTGGTAGACTTCCTCGTTCAGCGTGTTGCGCTGAAGCTTGGGGACGTCCAGCTCGACTTCGCCCGCGCCGGTCGCGATATCCCGCGATCTGGCCTTTTTGGCCTGCGCGCCTTTGGCATTCATGAGGTAGTTCCTGGTCCGATGGCGGTCGGAAGACTCGCCACCGGAAGATTAGGTGTAATGAGTGATCACAACAACTATAATCTTTCCGGAGAGCTGGACTGGAAAGGGCGGTCTGCCCCGGGGGAGGCGATCTTGGCGGGGGCAAAAACGGGGTCGGGGCGGTGAACGTCGCCACGACCCCGGCGCTTTCGGCGGGACCTGAGATCCGGCAGCGCATCCGGCGGATCGAGCGGCGGCAGGCGCTGCGCGATCTGGTGCTGATCCTGCCTCTGGTCGCCTTCCTGCTGATCATTTTCGCAGTCCCCATCGCCGGCTTCATGTGGCGCGCCATCGACAACGAGATCGTGCCCCGGCATCTGCCGCGCACCACTGCGGTGCTCGCGGAATGGGCACCGTCCGGTTTGCCGCCGGATGCCGCCTATGACGCGCTGGCCGAGGACCTGAAAGCCCTGCCGGCCGACGGCAACATCGCCATCCTCGGCCGGCATTTGAACGCGACGCGCGAAGGCTTCCGCAGCCTGATGCTGAAGACCGCCAACAAATTGCCGGCGACCGCGGAAGGCACCTGGCGCGAGACCCTGACCAAGATCGACAAGAAATGGGCCGACGCGGCTTATTGGGCGACACTCCGGAACGAGTCCGGCCGGGTGACGCCCTCCTATCTGCTGGCGGCCATCGATCTGCGGCTGGATGAGAACGGCGATGTCGCCCGCGTCGCGCCCGAGCGCCGCCTCTATATCTCCCTGCTCATCCGCACCTTCGAGATCAGCCTGGAAGTGGCGCTGCTCTGCGCCCTGCTCGGCTTCCCGGTCGCCTTCGTGCTGAACGCGCTGCCGGCGCGGCGGGCCAATCTGCTGATGATCTGCGTCATGCTGCCCTTCTGGACCTCGCTGCTGGTGCGCACCACGGCCTGGATCATCCTGCTGCAGGGCAACGGACCGGTGAACAGCACCCTGCAATGGCTCCAACTGATCAACGCGCCGCTGGAGCTGATCTTCAACCGCTTCGGCGTGCTGGTGGCGATGGTGCATGTGCTGCTACCCTACATGGTCCTGCCGCTTTATGCGGTGATGAAGGGCATCCCGGCGACGCATTTCCGCGCCGCGCAATCGCTGGGCGCCACCAACCGGCTGGCCTTTTTCAAGGTCTACCTGCCGCAGACCATGCCGGGCATCGCCGCCGGCGCCCTGCTCGTCTTCATCATGGCGCTCGGCTACTACATCACGCCGGCTTTGGTCGGCGGCCCGGCGGACCAGATGCTGAGCTCCATGCTGGTCTATCACATGAACGAGTCGGTCAATTGGGGCATGGCCGCCGCGCTGGGCGTGCTGCTGCTGGCCGCGACCATCCTCCTGTTCATCGTCTTCGGCCGCCTGGTGGCGGCGCGGCAATTGCTGCGGGGGCATTGATGGCGCTGCCCTCCCACGCCTCGTTTGAGGATCGCCTCTGGCACTATGGCGCGCGCATCCTGTGCTATGGCGTGCTGCTGTTCCTGATCCTGCCGATCCTGATCATCGTGCCGATCTCCTTCAGCTCCGGGAACATGCTGGCCTTTCCCCTGCCCGGCTTCTCGACGCGCTGGTACGAGACCATCCTCACCACGCCGGCCTGGATGGATGCCGCGCGCAACAGCCTGATCATCGGAATCAGCTCCACCATCCTGTCCATGATCCTCGGCACCATGGCGGCGATCGGACTGGCGCGCGCGACGTTCAGGTTCAAACCGTTGCTGGTTGGCCTTGTCGTCTCGCCGATCCTGATCCCGATCGTGATCACCGCCGTCGGCATGTATTTCTTTCTGGTCAAGATCGGCCTGGTCGGCACCTATCCCGGCCTGATCCTGGCGCACACGGCCCTGTCGGTGCCGTTCGTGGTGGTGACCGTGATGGCGACCTTGGATGGGTTCGACATGAACCTGATCCGCGCCGCGGCGGGCTTGGGTGCGCCGCCGTTGACCGCCTTCCGTCGCGTCATGCTGCCGATCATCTTCCCCGGCGTCGCCTCGGGTGGATTGTTCGCTTTCGCCACCTCGTTCGACGAGATCGTGGTGACCTTCTTCATCGCAGCGCCCGAGCAGCGCACCATCCCGCGCCAAATCTTCAGCGGCGTGCGCGAATATGTGAGCCCCGGCATCGCCGCCGCGGCGACCCTGCTGATCGTGATCTCGGCTTTGCTGCTGACGACCGTGGAATTGCTGCGCCGACGGTCGGAGCGCCTGCGGACAGGAAAGAAATAGAAAAAGGGGCGTGCTAAATTCTCACCGTCATGGTCGGACTTGGTCCGACCATCTACGAGTTTCTACGGGCGGAAACTCCGGCGCGGCAGACAAACTCGTGGATGGTCGTGCCAAGCACGACCATGACGACCGAGTTCGTGATGGAATTGGCGCTAAGGCGCTCTCAACGGCACGGCGAGATACTTTCCGAACTCGCGCACGAACTCGCAGCTCACCCGGGCATGGACCTTGCCCTGGCGGTCATCGAACACCGCCGTCTCGTCCAGCGGCAGCGCCGGCGTGTGCCAGACATTCGGATGGAAATAGAGCCCCTTGGTGCCATCGCAATAGAAGCCGACGAACTTCTCCGGCGTCACATCGTCGCCCGGCAAGGCGAGCGGCACGATGAAGGGCGCCTTCCTCTTGGGGAAGAAGAGCTGCCCGCCGTCGGGGTGATAGTTCGCGTGCCAGACGAGGACTCTGCTGCGGTCCGGGTTCGGCGCGTGGTCCGAGGCCTTGGACGGGTCCTTGGTCCAGCCGATCAGGTAGCTGTCATCCACCGCCTCGTTGCGGCCATAGAGGATGTCGCCCTTCCACTCGAAGGAGAAATGCCCTTCGGTGGTGCCGCCCTCGTCGCCGGTATCCGGATCGACCGGCCGCCAGCCCTGCGCCGGCCAGCGCACGATCTCGATCTTCGCGGTGGCGAAATCGTCGACCAGGCAGCCGTAGCCCTTCAGGCTTTCGTTGGTCGCTTCGACAATCGGGATTTCGTGGCATGCGAACGGATCGGCAAATTCATGCGCAATGCGGCGGACCTGGTTCATGGCGGCTCTCCCCGGCGGCTTTTGGGGACTCTTAGCATGGGAGGTAGATTGGAGCGAATCCGGGTATTGCGG
>DASZQC010000607.1:0-2955 GCA_035549815.1 Dongiaceae bacterium | reverse complement strand
AAGGGTTGCTCTGATAGCCGGCGAAATGCACCCGGTCTTCGATTGCATACAGGCCCGCGAGCTGGCGCAGAACGGGCAATTCCGGTCCTGTGCCGACGATCACCAGCTCGGCGTCGACGCGCGCCGCCAGCATGGCGAAGCCGCGCAGCAGGCAGGCCTGGTCTTTTTGCGGCACCAGCCGGCCGATGGTGATGAGGGTCGGCCGGCGGCTCGCCCCGGGCCGCACCCAGGTGGGCGGCGCTGCGCCTTGATCGGCGATCCATCCATAATCCACGCCGTTGGGAATGGAGGTGATGCGGCCGGCATCCAGCCCGAGCGCAATCAGGTTCTGCGCAACGCCGCCGCTGTTGGCGATGATAGCATCGGCATCGCGGTAAAGACGCGGGATCAACCGGTCCCGCAGGTGACGGTCGACCTGGGCGAATTCAGGCGCCGCGCCGCTATAGACCGCATTGCTTTGCCGCAAGACGATCCGTCCGGGCCAACTGGAACAGCGCGCGGCCAGCAAGCCGGCGAGATTGGGCGGAATGGATGTGGTGAACAAGGTGTCGACCCGCTGACTGCGCAGATAGTGGGCCAGGGGGGCGATGGCTGTCGCGATGCGAATGCCGTGCGCGATCTTGATGCCGGCAACGCGCCGCGGGAACAACGAGACGTTGCGCAGCGGAACCCCGGCCGGCATGGCGCCGCTCAATTCGGGTTCGGGTCCGGCGGCCAGGAATTCGACCCGGGCGCCGCGGGCCATGAGCTGTTCGGCGATCTCGAAAAACATCCGCTCGCGGCTGGCGACCTGCCGCCCGCTGACCAGGATGGCGATCTTAGGCGCGGGTTTCATGACGAGGCTGCGATCGCTTGAGCGCGCCGGCCAGCGCAACCGTATCCCGCAAGGTCGTGCGGGTCGGCAGATGGCTGGTGGCCGCTAGGAACATGCTGCCGAGGCTAGGCCACTTGCCGCGCAGCCGCCCCTCCAGGCGATCGATCAAGGCGAGGGCGGGCGCCATCGCTGCGAACTCGCGCCGCATCTCTGCGATCTCCGCATCCGCAGACACCACCTGGTCGTGCGCCAGCGTCAGCAGCGCGCGATATAGCCGCCAGGTCAGCAGGCTGACCGGGCCGCGCTGATCGTCCACTTGGTTGTGACGGAATCCGGCGTTGACGAATTCGCCGGCATAGGCCCGCAGGCCCGTTTCGACGCTGGGCGTGATGGGCAGCTCAAAGTAATCGGCGATCCGCCGCATCTCGCCATCTGGATCGTCCATGACCCGGTCGTAATCCACCACGATATTGGGATGGCGCGTCATCTCGGCGAAGAAGGGCAGGATCTGCGCGGCGAATTCCAGGTCGGACTTCTCCTGGATGGCGCGATGCGGGTCGAGCTTGGCGCGCGAGCGGGCGACGCTCGCCGGATGACGGATGGCGAGGACATAGGCGACATCCTGGCCGGTCTCGGCAAAGACCCGCTCCCAGAAGGGGAGGATGCGCATCATGCCGCCGATCTTGCAGCCCCAGATCGCCGCGCTGCCGAAGCGCTGACGGATCAATCGTGCGGCGCGCTCCACGAGCGGGTCCAGATCGGCCTGCTCCCAGCTTTCCTGCGTAATCCAGCCGACCGATGCGCCGTTGCGCCGCAAGCCCAGCGCCTCGTGCGCCCGGTAGTTGATGTCGAGCAGATCGAGATCTTCGAAGAATCCACGCGGGTTCTTGCGCGCGGCCGGCTTCAGCCGATGGCCGAAAGCGATGTCCAGCGATATGAGCCCCCGGGCAATCGTGCTGGTGCCGCAACGACCGGGTCCCAGGACCGCGATGCAACGCTGCCGATGCTGGTCGGGCAAGGTCAGAAGCCCCCGGTCTAGAATCCGAGGGCGGTCCGCGCCAGATTCACCAAGCCGGAGCGGCGGAATTCGACGATGAACACCTTGCGCAGCGCCCCCACCGGGCATTGCAGCGGCCGCACGCCATGCCACGAGGCCTCTTCCCGGCGGAAGATCAGGCTGCGATTGCCCATGGAGCGCGAGGCGATCTGGATCGGGAAATCGTCGAAGTCCGGCGCCGACCGGGAGTTCAGATGTTCGCCGCCGCCAAGGGCCAAGGTCTCGCCACCCCATTGGGGTTTCCAGTCGGCGTCCGTGTTGAGGTAGAAAATATGCGAGCCGAGTTTCCATTCGGCATCGCAATGCGGCGACACCGAGCAGCCGCGCGGCGTGCTGTGCCAATGGAAATGCAGGATGAAATCCTCGCGCCCCAGCAGATTGGCGACGAAGCGGCGGTAGTGCGGGCCTTTCAGTTCGGCGATGAAATCGCGCCAGGTCTCCGGGATCGTTCGCACCGGATGGTATTGCAGCACAAAGCGATCGTGGCTCTGCTGGCCATGGCGCCGCCGCCGGCCGAAGCTTTTCGAATAGAGCAGCGGGTCCGGCATGTCGCGGACCAGGGAGCGATAGCCGTCCGGCGTCAGCGTCCGCTCGATCTCCAGGAACGGGAACGGTTTCATCGCGTGGAAAATCTTGGCGTCGATGCCGTCCAGCGAGGCCAGGTCGAGGAACGGAGTCCGCGTATGCCAGCGGACCAGGATCGGGAATTCGCGCGGTAAGGTGTCTGCGGTGGTCATGTGGTTCAGGCCATTGGGCTCAGGGCGTTGCGGTTTCGAAAGCCGGCACGGAGAGTTCGTCCATCTGGTGCGCCGGCGCGGCGAGCAGCCGCCGGATATGCGCGACCGTCCTCAATAGATCGCGGTCGACCATGCCGGCTTGCGTGTTGTGGAACTGCACCATCCGGGCGTCCTGGCGCGCCAGCGCCCGATGCAGGCGGCGCATGTCCCGCGGCGGCGTCCAATAGCCGAGATAGGGGCCCAACTGCATCAGCCATTTCAACCCCAACGCCTTCGGCCCGCGTGTCAACAGGCGCGACAGCAGGCGCTCTTCGGGATGAAACAGCGCGACCGGTTTGCCGGAATTG